>CAZBLX010000007.1:0-20056 GCA_964492865.1 uncultured Planctomycetia bacterium
ATATCAAAAGAAAATTTACAATCCACTACTTTTTTGGATAAAACAGTGTACTGATTAGGACTGGTTCCATAATCAGGATAAAATCTTAACTCATAGTCTGTACTGTTGTATGCATATCTTCTTGTTATATCATCACTATAATCAGAAGGTGTATTATTTGTATCGTTTCTTATATCTACATAGCAATTACAACTACTACCTGCTTTACCTGTACACTTACAAGGAGATGTCCAGCTTACACTTATCCCTTGATTATTCTTATCTCCAACAGCATTCTGTATATATTTACTTAGATGACTAATAATAAAAACAGCTTCAGAGGAAACTTCTTTATGATAATCTTGCTTATGATACATACGCAGGCTAAAAAGTTCAAATACTCCTACAGCAAGTAAAATTGTCCCTAAAAGAGCAGTAGCAAGTAATAATTCAACTAATGTTACTGCATTCTTCCTCATACTACCAGCTAACTTTAAAATCAACCTTGCGATAATCTCCCGAAGTACTTACTTCATAACTTAAATCATAAGTTGTTCCCCCAATAGTTACAGAACCTAAATCATGAGTTCCCTCCGAAAGATCTCCTGAATCCCAGGTATTTTCTTTTACCGACAACCACAAATTATTCAAGTTACTCTCTGCCAATAAATTAGCATTATAATTCTTCTCAAAACCACCTGTAAATCCTCTTATATTGATAAATACAGCTATTACAGCTGCAAAAATAGTAGCAACAATAAAAGCAGATACTAATATTTCTGTTAAAGTTAAACTTCTTCTCATCAGAAATTTAAAATCTTTTTTGCTTCCTTCTTGAATAAAGCTTTTTTAAAATCCTCAAAGTCAATAAATTTAACCTCCGGATATATTTTTCTAAACTTAGCAATTGAAGAAGAATTTATCTTCCTTCTAAATCCTATATATTTAAATTCTTTTCTGCATTGAGGACACCTTTTTTCTTCAATCTTTATTCCTACTTTATGACAAGAAAAACACTCACCTGACAACTCTCCAATCACCAAAAGATGATTTTTTATTTCTTCCAAATCTAACTCCTCCCAAACTCTTAAGAAATATTTTACCATTCTATTTAAGTTTTTACAAGAGCAAACATAAGTTCAGCTTCAGCAGCTACTTTATTCTCAACATATGCCTTAGTATAAACAATTCCTGTCTTACTTTTCACTCTTCCTGAAGTAACCTCAATTACTAACTGATCTCCCGGAACCACTGTTCTTCTAAACTTTACTTTATCTGCAGCCATAAAATAAGCTAACTTATCTTTATTCTCCTGATGAGCAAGCATCAAAACTCCTCCCACTTGTGCCATTGCTTCAATAATTAATACTCCCGGCATAACAGGACGTTGAGGGAAATGTCCTCTAAAAAAATAATCATTAATTGTTACATTTTTTATTCCTATTGCTTTTTTACCTGGTTCTAAATAAATAATTCTGTCTACAAGTAAAAAAGGAAAGCGATGAGGTAAAATTTTCATTATCTCTTCTATAGATACCTGCTTAGATTGAGGAACAAAGTCAGTAAAAGAAGCTATGCCTCCTAAAGTTTGCTTTTCTTGATATTCTTTAATTTTCCTGACTAATTTTATATTAAGATTATGCCCGCTTTTTATCGCCACTACATATCCTTTTAAAGGACCTGCTAAATATAAATCTCCTACCAAATCCAATACTTTATGTTTTACAAACTCATCAGCAATTCTTAACTCATTATTTATTATCTTATTTTGAGAAACCACTAAAGTATTTTCATAACTGGAGCCCTTCCCCAAACCTAATTCCAAAAGAGGCTTTACTTCTTCCTCTAAACAAAAAGTCCTTGCTTTATAAAAATCTTCTTCATACTTTCCATTTAGATTTATATCCAAGTATCCAGTATTAATGAAGGGATTATTATATTTCAGAGTGTAAGAAATTCTTAAAGAAGGATAAGGGAAAATAAATATGCTTGCATCTTCTTCACAAACCCATAAAGGTTCTTTTATCACTAAATATTTACGTTTAGAGGACTGTTCCACAATATGAGCTTTTTTTAAACATTCTACAAAGTCTTTTGCACTCCCATCCATTCCTGGAACTTCCTCTCCCCAAATATCAATTCTTAAATTATCAATTTTTAAAAAATGTAACGCTGCCATAAGATGTTCAATTGTATGCACATAAACAGAATCTGATCCTATAGAGGTGCGGCGGGGGAATTTTTCTGGCTCAACAACTGAATAATAATCTGCTTTAATTATTGGTGCATTTTCTAAATCTCTTCTTACAAAAAATATTCCACTATCTGGAGGAGCGGGCAGAAACTCAATTTTTGTCTTTTTTCCTGTATGAAGTCCAACTCCTTCCAAACTAACCTTATTTTGAATTGTTCTTTGCTTTTCCATGGCTTTTTAACTCTTTTTCTAATTCTTTGACTTTCTCCTCAAGCTCCTTTATCCTTTTATAAAGCTGAGGTAATTTCTGAACACAGGCATTAACTCTTTTGGCTACATTATGGGGTTTGGCAGGATATCCAGAAACTTTGGTATTGGGAGGAACTGATTTTGTTACTCCTGCCTGAGCAGCAACTATCGCTCCATCTCCTATATGAATATGTCCTACTACTCCTGCCTGACCTGCCAGAATTACTCCTTTCCCTAAGGTTGTGCTTCCAGAAATCCCTACCTGAGCAACGATAACACAATTTTCTCCAATTACCACATTATGAGCAATCTGCACCAAATTATCTATCTTTGTTCCTCTACCAATAATTGTCTTATCAAAACGAGCCCGATCAATAGTAACATTAGCACCAATCTCTACATCATCTCCAATAACTACTGTTCCCACCTGAGGAATTTTTTCTCTTACTCCTTTAACCATAGCAAATCCAAATCCATCACTTCCAATAACTGTTCCCGAATGAATTATCACTCTATTTCCTATTTCAATCTTTTCCCGAATGGAAACTCCTGGGTAAATTAAACAGTTTTTACCTATTTTTGTTTTATAACCAATATAACAATTTCCATAAATTATAGAACCATCACCAATCTCTACCTCATCCTCAATAATTGTATAAGCACCAACAGCTACGTTTTTTCCCAATTTTGCACTATGAGAAATTATTGCTGTAGGATGAATACCAGAAGGATGATGAACATCAGGAGGAGAAAATAAATTTACTACTTTCGCAAAAGCTAAAGAAGGATTTTCTGTCTTTATAATCGGTTTTGAAGAAAAGTCTATCTCTTGGGAGGTTATAACTGCTGAAGCTTTTGTAGATTTCATCAAAGAGAAATATTTAGGATTGGCCAAAAAAGTGATATCTCCTTCTTTTGCTTCTTTTATTCCTGAAATTCCTGTAATTACAATATCGGGGTCTCCTTTTAGTTCTCCGTCAACTATCTTAGCAATTTCTCCTAACTTAAACTTCATTTTTTATAATTCTGATTCATTATTTTTAAAATGGTATCTGTTAAATCTAACCCCTCCTCTCCATAGAGTACAGCTCCTTTATTAAAAATAATCTGATACCCATGCTTCTTCCCATACTCATCAATAACTTGCTTTATATCCTCAACAATCTCTTTCATTTTTTCATCTCTTTCTTTTTTTAAATCTAAATAAAACTCTCTTTCCATCTTTTTGTATTCTTCTGCTACCTGCATAATTTTTTTTCGCTGTTTTTCTTGTTCCTTCTCATTGAGTAAACTCAACTTCTCTTGCATCTTCTTTATCTTTTCCTTCTTCTCCTCTAACAATTTTTCCTTCTTGTTCCTTTCACTTTCTAACATTTTATCATAGTCCTGTGTCTTCTTATATTGATTGAAAAGTTTAAAAATATCCACATAGCCTATTTTTAATTTTTGAGAGTAGACATCAAAGGAAAACAGAAAGACAAAAATTCCTATTGCCACAGCTATTATCTTTTTAAACAATTCTCCCCCTTTCTTAATTAAAATCCTCTGCTTATACTAAAGTGAAATCTTCCTTCTTTCTTCTCCTCCCCTGGTTCTTTATTAAGGGGCCAGCCATAATCAACCTTAATCGGTCCTAAAGGAGTTTTCACTCTCAGTCCCACTCCTACACTTGACTTTAAACCTCCACTGAAAAAATCACTCTTTTTCTTCCAGACATTTCCACTATCAAAAAAAGCAGCTGCTCGGATAACTTTATTTAAAGTGTAAGTATATTCTAAATTAGTAATAAAAAGTGCCTCTCCTCCTATAGGATCTTCAGTTACAGGATCTATAGGTCCTACTTTTCTTTCATGATAACCACGAATAGTATCTGCTCCTCCCGCAAAAAATCTTTCATAAATAGGTACTTTCTCAGTATCGGAAAAAGGATGTGCAACTCCTATACGCAGTTTAAATTCCAAAACTGACTTCTTTTTTATAGGAAAATAATTACTGAAACGAAATATACTCTTTAAAAAATCTTTGTCTCCTCCTAAAAATCCTCCGGTAAGCTGGAAAGATAAAGAAGTAAAAAAACCTTGAGAAGGATCAATGGCACTATTACGATAATCCCAAATTAAACTCGTTTCTAAACTACTTAAATCTGCCTCTCCTTCTTCTTCTTTCAATTCCGAAGTTGCCTCAGAAGGCACATCACTTATCTCAACTTTCTCAAAGCAATACGAAATACCTCCTTTAAAATAATCAGAAAACTCTCTTCCTAAACGCAACCTTCCTCCACGTGCATCTACCTCATATCCATATCCCACATCCTCTTCTCTTTCATGTTCTCTTTTGTATCCATCAAAACCAAAAGAGATAGGATAGTCAAATATCCAAGGATTAGTAAAACTTATTTCATAAGTTTCTGTGAGAGTTCCTGAACTTAAATATAAACTTAAATCCTGCCCGGCTCCAGTAAAGGTTTTCCAGTTACGATAATCAAAGTTACGCTGTCTTAACTCCAAAAAACCTACAAATTTATCTACCGAAGAGTATCCTCCTCCAAAACTTAAATAACCTGTTTTCTTCTCTTTAACCTCAATAATTAATTTTTGCCAATTAGGACGAGAGGTAGGTTGGAAATCAAAACGTATCTCTTCAAAAAAATCTAAATTCTCTAAACGCCTTTTGGATACTTTAATTTTTTCTCCATCAAATCTATCTCCAGGATATATTCTTAACTCTCTTCTAATTACCTTATCTTTCGTTTTCTCGTTCCCTCGAATAATTATCTCCTCCACATAATTTACCTCATTCTCCACAATTTTAAAAGTGATATCTACTTTTTTTGTTTTAGGATTGAAAAAAGGTAGAGCTTTTACCTGAGCGAATATAAATCCTTTATCAAAATAAAGTCCTTGAATTTTTATAGTCTGTTCATCAATCTTTCTCTCAGAATACACATCACCTTCTTTAAGAAAAATAACTTTACGAATCTGAGACAGGCTAATTTCTTTATGCCCCTCAATATTTATTTTTCCTATATAGTAACGCAAACCTTCATTTATTTTAATAGTAATATAGACTTTGCCGTTCAGGCAATCCCAATTATAATCTACTTTTACATCCACAAAACCATTATCTTTATAAAATTCTCTAATACGATTGATATCATCCTCTAAAGCTTCTTTCTTAAAAATTCCTTTATTAAACAACCATGCCTCTTTTGTGCGCATTAATTTCTTAATCTTTTTTGCCGAAAAACTTTTGTTCCCTTTAATAATTATTTTCTTTACTTTAAGAATCCCTCCTTCATTAATTTTTATTTTTAAATAAACTTGATTTTCTTTATCTTTACTAATTTCATAATTTACCTTAACCTGAGAAAATCCTTTTTCATAATAAAACTCTTTTATCTTTTTCATTGCTTCTTCTAATTTGAATTCATCAAAAAAGACTCCTTCTTTAAGCTCTGGTTCCATTATCTCTTCAATCTTTCTCTTTCTTACAAAACGCGTTCCTTCAATAGTAATTTTCTTAAGAATAGGCTTTTCTTTTAAACGAAACCGGACAATAATCCCTTGAGGAGTATCAATTCTGTCTACCTCTACTTTATCAAAATAACCCAAATCCATTAAAGTCTTTATATCTTGATTAATAACATTTTTCCGATATATCCCTCCAACTTTAGTCTTAATACAGGAGAAAATCTTCTCTTTACTGATGACTTTATTTCCTTCTACCTCTATGCGGAGAATAATCTTTTCTTGAGAGAATAAAAAAAGAGGTAGAAGAAAATAAAAAAAGAAAAGAATTAATTTTCTCATAGAATTATTATATCTTTAAAAAAGATAAAATCAATCCTCTTTAATCTTAGAAAGATTAACAAATTTCATATATTCTTTTATAAATCCCAAAAAAATGCTTCCTGTTGGTCCGTTTCTTTGCTTAGCAATAATCACTTCGGCAATGCCTTTATTTTCTGGAGTAGGATTATAATACTCTTCTCGCAAAAGCAAAACAACAACATCTGCATCTTGTTCAATTGCTCCTGATTCTCTTAAATCAGAAAGCTGAGGACGATGATCAGCACGGGACTCAACTGCACGTGAAAGTTGACTTACAGCAATCAAGGGAATATCTAATTCTTTAGCCAAGGATTTTAATGCTCGTGAAATTTCAGAAATCTCCTGTTGTCGAGACTCTCTTTTACCTACAGTGCGGATCATCTGAAGATAATCAATAACCAAAAGTTGAATATTATGATGCGCTTTGAGTCTTCTTGCTTTTGCTCTTATCTCAAAAATATTCATTGCTGGAGTATCATCAATATAAATGGGAGCATTAGATAATTTTCCTGCAGCAGAAGTAAGAAGTGGCCACTCACTGGGAGACAAAAATCCTGTTCTTAATTTATGAATATCTACTTTTGCCTGGGAACATAAAATTCTCTGGATGAGCTGCTGACGAGACATTTCTAAACTGAAAAAAGCAACCGGAGTTTTCCCCTCTACTCCTACATATTCAACAATATTGCTCACAAAAGCACTTTTACCCATACTGGGGCGTCCGGCAACAACAATAAAATCTCCTTTCTGCAGTCCTGCAGTTTTTATATCAAAATCAATAAATCCGGTAGGGATACCCGTAATATGAGATTTTTTATAATAAAGAGCCTCAATTGTCTCAATGCTTTCTTTAAGAAGTTCTTTAATATGAGTATATCCTCCCTCAACACGTGCGTCACTTATCTCAAAAATTAATTTTTCTGCTTTATCTAAAATAGAATTTACATCCTCCTCTTCTCTGTAAGCCAAGGATAAAATTTGATGAGCATTATTTATTAAAGAACGTAGAATACTTTTTTCCTTAACAATACGTGCATAATAAGTTGCATTACTTGAGGAAGGAACAAAATCAGTCAAAGTAGTCAAGTAAGTTGCTCCTCCCACTTTCTCTAATAATTTCTTCTTATTTAACTCCTCTGAAACTGTAAGAAGATCTACTTTCTTTCTTTTATCAAAAAGAGAAATAATTGTAGAAAAAATAATCTTATGCTCCTCTTTGTAAAAAGCATTCTCATCAACTATCTCTACCACTTCAGGAATAACTCCCTCATCAATAAGCATTGCTCCCAAAACTGCCATCTCTGCTTCAATATTTTGAGGAGGGAGTTTCTCTAAATCAGGAGAGGCAAGATTTATTTTTTGACTACCCATACACGTAAAAAAGCATCAACATCTTTTTCTAAATTAATCTTAACTTTATAAACCCCCAATTTTTTTATCGGCTCCTCTAATTGAATTTTATCTTTCTCTATCTCTATCCCTTCTTCTTTCAAAGCATTTTTAATCTGAATCTGACCAATACTGCCATAAATTTCATCATTCTCTTTTACTTCTGCCTGAATAGTTAAAGAGATTTTTTCTAATTTTTCTTTAAGTTTCAAAGCCTCTCTTTTTCTTTTCTCTAAAAGTTTTTCCTCCCTTCTTTTTAATTCCTCAAATTTTTTTAAATTCTCCCGTGTAGCTTTTAAAGCAAACCCATAAGGAATAAGATAATTACGTGCATAACCATCCTTCACCTCTACTATATCTCCTTTTTTACCTAAACGTGCAACTTCTTTAAGAAGAATTATCCTCATTTCACAAGATACGGCAGAAGGGCTAAAAACCGAGCTCTTTTTATCTCTCGAGCTAATTTACGCTGATGCTTAGCACAAGTTCCTGAAATTCTTCGTGAAATTATTTTTCCTTTAGAAGAAAGAAAACGCGAAAGTAAATCTACATTTTTATAATCAATCTCTAAATTCTTTTTACAGAAGATACATTCTTTTTTAAAACGCACCTGTTTAACTCTTCTCTTTTTAGCCATTATAACGCTCCTTCTTCATCCAATTCGGGAAATTCTGTTTCTAACTGTTCTAAATCTACAGAAACTGTTTCTTCTCTGTAAGATGTAGGCATAAATTGAACCTTATTTGCTCTTACTTCAATTGTTGTTCTCTTTCTTCCTTCACTATCTTGCCAACTTCTTGACTGAAGTCTTCCTTCTACAAATACACTTCTTCCCTTGGTAAGATATTGATTACAAATTTCAGCTGATTTTCCCCATACTATTACATTCACAAAACAAGTATCTCTTTTTGTCTCTCCATTTTTATCTTTAAAAGGAGTATTCACCGCAATTCTTAAGGTAATTACTGGAGTTCCTGAGGGAGTATAGCGAAGCTGAGGGTCAGCAGTTAAATTTCCTACCAGAAACACTTTATTTAAATTAACCATCTCTTCTTATAATAAGATTACGCAAAATTCTTTCCTCAAGTCTTATCGTCTCTTTAAAATCAGAAAGCTTAGTTGTCGCCAATTTAAAATTAATAAGATAATAAATACCTTTGTTAAATTTTTTCTTTTCTGCCCCACGAGAACGAATAGGATAAACAAACTCTTGCTCTCTCCATACCCTTGCTTCTAAAACCTCTCCTCCTAAATCTTTCACTTTCTTTTTCAATTTCTCAAAAATAGACTCTCTCTCCTCCTGCGTTAAATCTGGCCTTAAAATTATCATTGACTCATAAATTCTCATAAAAAATCCTTTCGGTTATATTTTTGCATCACATAATTTAATCCAAATTTTACCCAGTCTAATAAAGCAATTACACATTTTTTCAACACATTCTCCAAAATTTTTTTCTCTTCTTGAGAAAATTCTGATAATACATAATTAACTGCTAACTGAGAAGAGGGGCGAGAAATACCTATTCTTAAACGAGGAACAGTTTCTCCTAAAAAATCAATAATTGAACCTATACCTTTATGTCCGGCGGATGAACCTTTTAAAGTAAATTTTATTCTTCCCAAAGGTAAATCCATATCATCATAAACTACTAAAAGATTATCTAAAGGAATTTTATAAAAAGAGAGTAACCTTTCTACGGTAATATAAGATTCATTCATAAAAACTAAGGATTTAGCCAGAATTACATCTTTTTTATCATACAAAAAAGAGGCAATCTTAGCTTTTAATTTTGGTCTTCTTTTTAGTTTAACCCTCCTCTCCTCAGCTACTTTCTCTATTACCATATGCCCAACATTATGTCTTGTATTTTCATATTCTTTTAAAGGATTCCCCAATCCCACAATAATTTTCAACTCTCTTCTTTTTTCTTTTCCTTAATTACCTCTGGTTCTTTTTCTTCCTCAGTGGTTGTCTCTTCTTCTGCAGCAACTTCCTCTTCCTCTGCAGCCAAAACAGTAACAATTGTCTCTTCCGGATCAGTGACTATCTTTATTTTTTCTCCTAAATTTAAATCTTTTACATGAAATGAATCTCCAATATTTAAAGAAGAGATATCTACAACTATTTTTTCTGGAATCTCTAAAGGCAAAGTCTCAATCTCTAACTCCCAAAGCATCTGTTCTATCACTGCTTCCTTTATATTTTCCTCCCCTTTTATCTCTATAGGAACTTTTACTCTTACTGCTTCTTCAAGAGAGACTTTCATAAAATCTAAATGAATTACCTCTTCTGTTAAAGGATGAAACTGCACATCTTTGATAATACATTCTATCTTATCTGAATTATCTAAAAGAATCTCCACCAAAACTGTCTCGCTGAAATGATGTGCTTTAAGTATTTTTAACTCAGAATGAGGAATCTTAATAGGCAAATTTATATCTTTCCCATAGATAATTGCTGGAAAAAACTTTTCTCTCCTTAATCTTTTTACTGCCTGCTTTCCTATTTCTTCTCTTTTAAACCCTTTAATAGTAATCTTCTCCATAATTAAGCCTCAATAAACTTAAAAAGAATACTGATTGATTTCTCCAAATGTATTCTTTTTATTGCCTCAGCAAATAATTCTGCTACCGAAACTACTTTTATCTTTTTACTTTTCTTCTCTGGAGGTAAAGGTATAGAATCGGTAATTACTAAAAAATCTATAAAAGAATTTTCTAATTTTTTAACTGCATTTCCTGATAAAACCCCATGAGTAACACAGGCATAAATTTTTTTTGCTCCTTTTTCTTTAAGCACTTTTGCTGCCTCTACCAAAGAACTGCCAGTAGCAATTAAATCGTCAACTAAAATAGCAGTTTTTCCTTTTACTTCTCCTAAAAGATGCATCACCTCAGTAGAATCAGGAGAATTTCTTCTTTTATCCACAATAGCCAAAGAAGCTTTAAACCTTTTTGCATAAGCACGTGCCATCTTTATTCCTCCCACATCTGGAGAGACAACGACAAGATCATTTTTTATCTTTAATTTTTTAAAATACTCAATAAAAACATTTACTGCATAAAGATGATCTAAAGGAATATCAAAAAATCCCTGAATTTGACCAGCATGTAAATCTAAGGTAAGAATGCGACTTGCTCCGGCAACAGTTAAAAGATTGGCTACTAATTTTGCCGTAATAGGAACGCGAGGCTGATCTTTTCTATCCTGACGTGCGTAACCAAAATAAGGGATAACCGCAGTAATTCTTCTTGCCGAAGCTCTTCTTAAAGCATCAAGTATAATCAAAAGTTCCATAAGATTTTCATTTACAGGAGGGCATGTCGGCTGAATAACAAAAACATCTCTTCCTCTTACATTATCTTCTATCTTTACCCTTACTTCTCCATCACTGAATCTGCCTACTAAAGCTTTCCCTAACTTTATCTTAAGATGCCGACATATCTTTTTTGCCAATTCCGGATTAGCATTACCGGTAAATATAAGCATATCAGCTCCTCTTTTTTAAGAATTTTGCCGGAACTCCCACTACTATAGAGTTTTTCTTTACATCTTTGGTAACTACTGAACCAGCCCCTGTTAAAGCGTTCTTTCCTATTTTTACAGGAGCAACCAGAATTGTATCTGAGCCTATAAAAGCATCTTTTCCAATATAAGTTTTATTTTTTCTTTTTCCATCATAATTAGCAGTAACTACTCCTGCACCAATATTTACTTTTTTTTCCAAATAAGCATCTCCTAAGTAACTGAAATGTTTCACTTTACTTTCCTCACCAATATAAGAACGATTTATCTCCGCAAAATTGCCAATTTGAGCGCCTTTCTTAATCACTGTATTTTCCCTTATATGGACAAAAGGTCCAATTTTACAATTGTCGCCAATTATAACATTTTTTTCAATAAAGGTAAAGGGGTAAATTATAGAATTCTTACCAATCTTTGTATCATAACTTAAAAAGGTAGTGTAAGGATCAAGTATTCTTACTCCTTTTTTCAATGTTTGTTCGATAAATTTCTGATTAAGTAATCTATATACACAAATCAAATCAGAAGGTGTGTTTACTCCTGTAAATTGCTTATTTTCTTTTAAAAAGTAAGTTATAATTTTTAAATTTTCTTGAGCAAGTATTTCAATTAATTGGGTTAAAAAATACTCTTTTTTACGCCTGTCCATCTTCACTTTTTTTAATTGTTTCTCAAGAATATCTTTTTTAAAACAATAAATCCCACTATTAGCCTCATTTATCTCTTTTTTTAAATTTATTTTTTCTATAATCTTTATAACCTTATTATTTTTATCTCTCACTACTCTGCCTAAATCGCTTTCTGAAGAAACAGAGGTAGTAACAAAAGAGCAATCCGCATCTTTTTTAAAATGAAGTTTTAAAAGATTTAAAAGTGTCTTTTTCTCTACCAAGGGCATATCTCCACATAAAATCAAAACATGAGAATACTTACATTTCTTTAAACCAATCTCTGCAGCCTTAGCAGTGCCGTTCAAAACCTTTTGTTCAACAAACTCTATTCCGGGATATTTTTTCCCAACTACTTCCTTAACCAACTCCTTCCTAAAGCCCACAACAAAAATAATTTGTTTAATTAAATTTTTTAAAGAAAAAAGAGTGTCTAAGAGATAAAAAACTAAGGGTTGTCCTCCTACTTCTATAATTACTTTAGGAAAATTAAGTCCTAATCGTTTAGCTCTTCCTGCTCCTAAAATTATTACACTTATCTTTTTCTCCATTTTTTCTCCATCAAAAATCTGCCCGGCTAGGACTCGAACCTAGATACCCAGACCCAAATTCTGGTGTGTTACCAATTACACCACCGGGCAGATTTTAAAAGATTTATTGTGAAGAAATCTTTCTTTCTGAGGATTCTTTTGCCTCTTTTTCCCGATAATAAGCATCTAAAATTTTACTTTGTAAATAGTCGCGAAATTCCTGATTAATAGGATGGGCTAAATCCTGATGAATTGCCTGCCTTGCAGTCATATCCTTAGGCGGTGGAGGCAGTTGCACCCCACACCAGTTGCAGTATTTAGAACCCACCTCTACCTTCTTTCCACAGCGAGGGCAGAACTGTTTTATTTTTCTTGCCGGCATAGCAACAAATAATCCTTGATTACCCTCCACCACTTTGATATTTCTTACTACAAATGAATTATCAAAAGTTACTGTTGCGTATGCCTTAAGTCTTTTAGAATTTTGTGGACGTAGAGAAATCCTTACCTCTGTAATCTCCATATCTTACCCTCCTTGCTTAATCTTGCAGTTAGAAACTTTTTACCCTAAATGTCAAAAAATCTTTCTTAAAAAACTCTGTATTAATCTTATTCTTCCTCTCTATTACCTGAAAAAAAGCAGAACCACTCCCACTCATAACAAAACCTAATTTTTTTAAAATATGAGCTTTTTTTTCTAAATTAGGAAAGCAAGTAAATGTTGTTTTTTCTAATATATTAAATAAACCTTCTTTTAAAAGAGCATGATCTTTATTTTTTAAAGCATGCAGAATTATATTAACATTACTAAATGATTTTGTCAATTTTCCTTTTATCCTCAATTCTTTATATATCAAAGAGGTAGAAACACTTATCCTGGGACAAACAACAAAATATTCCAAATCCCAAAAAAATCTCCAAGGAGTAACTTTTTCCCCCCGTCCTTCGACTAAAGCAAAAGGGGTTTGTGCAAGAAAAAAATTAACATCACTTCCTATTCTACTACCTAAAGCAAATAATTCTCTTTCTTTAAGCCGCAGACTTAAAAGCTCGCTTATCCCTAATAAAGTTAAAGCAGCGTTAGAAGAAGCTCCTCCCAGACCTGTCCCTGGAGGAATTTTCTTCTCAAGAATAATTAAAAAGTCTTCCTTTATCCTTAACTTTTTCTTCAAAAGGTTTACCACTTTAAGACATATATTATTTCTCTCTAAGGATTTATCATTACAGATAACTTTTGTTTCTTTACTTTTTTCTATTATTAATCTATCAAATAAAGAAATTCTTGCCATGACAGTCTGAATACGATGATAACCTCCAGGATACTTTCCAACTATATTAAGATAAAGATTCAATTTGGCAGGAGAAAGTAAACTAACCTTGTAAGGTTTCTTCCACTCTATTAACGATATCCTCGGGGGTAAGTCCATATTCTTTTAATAATTCAGAAGGGGCGCCTGACTGTCCAAATCTATTTTTAACCGCAATACTTATAACTTTTTTAGGATGATAAGTAGCCAACACTTCACATACCGCTGAATACAATCCTCCAATTACTTGATGTTCTTCACAGACAAAAAGAGCTTTATGTTTTTTTGCCATCTCAACAACTAACTCTTCATCTAAGGGTTTTATAGTATGAAGATTAACAACAGTTGCTTTAATTCCTTTCTCTTTTAATATTTGAGCTGCTTTAAGAGAAAAATAAACCATTATCCCACAAGCTAAAATCGCTATATCTTCTCCCTCCTGTAAAATATAACCTTTGCCAAAAACAAACTTTTTCTTCTCCTTTACGGTGGGAACTTTTGCTCTTCCTAAGCGAACATAAAAAGGTCCCTTTATATTATATGCAGCCAAAACCGCATCTTTCGCCTCCCAAGCATCACAAGGCACAATTATCTTCATATTGGGAATACAACGCAAAAAACCTATATCCTCAAGCGCCTGATGAGATGAACCATCTTCTCCCACAGTAATTCCTGCATGAGTAGCAACAATTTTTACATTAAAATCATTATAACAAATAGTATTTCTTATTTGGTCAAGCGCTCTTGCTGTAGCAAACATAGCAAAGGTAGAGACAAAAACAGTCTTTCCACAACTTGCCAGCCCTGCAGCAGTAGCAAACATATTCTGTTCTGCTACTCCAAAATTGAAAAAACGCTCAGGAAAAACTTTACCAAATTTTACTGTTCTTGTTGAGGAAGATAAATCTGCATCTAAAACTACAATATTAGGGTCTTTTTTTCCCAGCTCCACCAAAGTCTCTCCATAAATATCCCGGGCATAAAGATATTCCTCAGAATTCTTCATTTTTCTCCTCCAGAAGTTTTCCTATTTTTTCCAATTCTTCCAAAGCAATTTTTGTCTCCTTCTCATTAGGTGCACGTCCATGAAAATCCACAACATGCTCCATAAAAGAGACCCCTTTACCCTTAACTGTGTGAGCGATAATTACTGTGGGTTTCTGTTTTATTGATTTTGCCTCACCAAAAGCTTCCAACAACTCTTCAATATTATGTCCATCACAAGAGATAACATGCCAGCCGAAAGCTTCCCATTTATTAACTAAGGGCTCTAAATTCATTACTTCCTCTACCCTTCCATCAATTTGAAAACGGTTATAATCAACTATCCCACAGAGATTATCTAATTTAAAGTGAGCTGCTGACATTGCTGCCTCCCAGATATTTCCTTCCTGAATTTCTCCATCTCCCATAAGGCAATAAACACGATAAT
This sequence comes from uncultured Planctomycetia bacterium, assembly GCA_964492865.1. Lineage (GTDB taxonomy): Bacteria > Omnitrophota > Gorgyraeia > Duberdicusellales > 4484-171 > CAZBLX01. Next base: position 15,105 of record CAZBLX010000007.1, read on the forward strand.
CCTTTTTATCTAAACGTGCTGCCAAAGCCATCCCTACTGCTACACTTAAACCCTGACCCAAAGAACCACTGGCTACATCTACTCCTGGAGTGCGTCGGTCAGGATGACCCTGCAGGATTGAACCCAATTTTCTTAAAGTCCACAGTTTCTCTTCAGGAAAATACCCGCATAAAGCCAACGCTGCATACAAAGCAGGGCAGGTATGACCCTTAGAGAGATGAAAACGATCTCTGTCTGGCCAATAAGGGTCTTTAGGGTTATGACGCATTACTTCAAAAAAAAGACAGGTAATAATCTCCACACTGGATAAAGACCCTCCTGGATGCCCACTTCCAGCACGAGATACCATCTGAATGATTAACTTTCTTATTTTATTGGCTATTTTTTTCAATTCCTTTATTTTTTGACTCATATTTCTCCACCTTTTTCTTTAAAGATAAATTTTGAGGAAAAAATTTTAATCCTTCCTTATAAAATTTTAAAGCTTTTTCTTTATTATTCAAAGTTATATAAAGGTCCCCTAAATGTTCATAAATTACCGGATCTTTAGTAAATTTAATCGCTTTAAGCAAAAAAACTTCTGCCTTTTTATATTCTTTCTTTTTAAAATATACCCAACCTAAGCTATCCAGATAAGCACCATTTTGAGGGTCTTTTTCCAATGCTTTTTTCACCAACTTCTCCGCCTCATTTAGTTTAATCCCCTCCTCAGCATAAATATACCCTAAGGAATTCAATGCATCGGCATGATTAGGATTTAATTCTAAGGTTTTTTCCCACATCTTTATTGCTTTTTTCCTTTCTCCCATCTCTTCATAAAGATATCCCAGCCAATAATAACCATCAGCATAATCTGGTTTTTGTTTTATAATCATCTGATATATCTTAATTGCTTCCTGAGGCATCTTTTTGTAAAAATAGAATTGAGCCAAATATTCAGAAATCTTTATATTTTGAGGCTGAAGTTTGTGTGCTTTTTCCAAAAAGAACTGATATTCCTTTTCTAATTTTTCCTTCTCCTTTCTTGTTGCATAAAAAAATATCAAAATAGCAGAAATCTCTAAATTATCCGGATCAAGTTTTTTTGCATATTCAAGCTCTTTTTCTGCTTCAGCATATTTCTTCAATTTAAAAAGAATTAATCCTAATTTTAGACGTAAAAAACTAGAAGAGGGGTCTTTTTTTATTACTTTTTTTAACTCTTCATAGGCTCTTTGATAATCCCTCTTATAGGTATAAATAAAAGATCTTAAATAATCCCCTATTACATTTTCTGCTTTTATGTTCCCTATCGTAAAGAAAATAAAAAGAATAATTATTATTTTTTTCATTTATTTTTTCTTGTGTCTCTGCATCTTCCTTCTTTTTTTATACCAGTGACGTTTAACTTTTTTCAGTTTTCTTTTTCTTCCACAAGGCATAATTCCCCCTTTTTAATAAATCACTTTATTTAAAGGATACTCAATTATATCCTGAGCTCCTGCCTCTTTTAATTTGGGAATTAATTCCTTTGCTTTCTCTTCATCAACTATTACCTCACATGCTACCCAATTCTTTGTTGTCAGATGAGAAATAGTGGGCTTTTTCAATGCCGGCAAGATCTTTAAAACTTTATTTAAATTTTTTCTATTTACATTTAGTTTGAGTCCTACTTTATTTTTCGCCTCCAAAGCTCCTTTTAAAAGAATAAAGATACTTTCCATTTTTTTTCTTTTCCATCTATCTTTATAAGAATCTTTATTGGCAATAAATTTCGTGGTAGAAACACAGATACAGGCAATCTCTTTTAATCCATTAGCCTTAAGGGATTCACCAGTTTCGGTAAGCTCAACAATAGCATCAACCAAGCCTGATTTTACCTTTGCCTCTGTTGCTCCCCAGCTGAATTCCACCTCTACATTAATATTTCTTTCCTTAAAAAATTTCTTAGTAAAATTAACCAATTCCGTGGCAATCCTTTTTCCTTCAAGCTGTTCTATCCTCTCTATGGGAGAGTCCTCCTTTACCGCTACCACCCAACGCACAGGTTTCCTTGTTGTTTTTTTTGCATATAACAACTCTCCTATAAATTCTACCGAAGCCTCGCTTTCCAGTATCCAATCCTCTCCTGTAATTCCACAATCTAATACTCCCTCTTCTATATAGCGAGGCATCTCCTGGGGTCGCAAAAGCACCGGTTTAATCTGAGGATCATCAATTGAGGGGAAATACGACCTTTCTTCTTTAAAAAGTCTAAACCCAGCCATACGAAAAAGCTCAAAAGTAAAACTTTCAAGACTTCCCTTAGGTAATCCCAGGATTAAAATCTTTTTCTCCATTGCAGAAAGTAAATTATACAATCAGTAATTTTTTCTGTAAAGAAAAAACTGTTTATAAAAAACTTCCTAAAAGATAACTGATAAATAAGGAGAAAATAAAATAATAGATAAGAATAAAGAAAGTTACTCTTTTTCCTAAAACAGCATAATAAAGAGGAATTACACTTAGACATATTCCACTTCCGGCAAAACTAAAACCTAACTGATGCATAAGAGGCAAACCCAACTCTTTCAGTGGTCTTAAAAGAATTATATCTTGCCCATTACATAAATGCAGAGGAAAAGCAATTAAAACAGTTAAAAAGAGTCCTTTTAAGGAAAATCCTATAAACGCAATGAATTGAGGAGAAAAAAATGTAAGTAAAGCTGTTCCCAAAAGAATTCCTATGAATATGTATCTTAAAAGACTTCTGAAAAGATAAAAACCATGCTCGAAAAAGTAAAAACTTCCTTTTTTCCCATAAAGTAAATCTTTCAAAAATACTTCTTTATATAAACTCTCTCTTATCCTTTTAACCTCCCTCATTCTACTTAAAATAAACGCTCCCACACCTGCTAAAAGAAGTGTTCCCAGAATACGCAAAAGAAGGTATTTTACTCCCAAAAGAGATAAAGAAAGAAAAATAACAAGGGGGCTTAGTAAAGGAGTGACGAAAAGAAATAAAAAAGGAACTTCTGACTTTATTTCTTTCTCAGCAAGCATCCCTTTCACTAAAGGAAAAGTAGCACAACCAGAAAAAGGAAAGACTACTCCTCCTATTATTGCTCCTAAAATACTTGAGGGAAAGCGACGATAGAAAATAACAAAAAAACCAGAAAAAATAGTCCCCAAGACAAAGGAAGATAAAGCCATTAATGTATATTGATAAAGAAAATAAAAAAAATCAAATCTCAGCTTATTTAGCCACAAAGGCTTCTCAAAACAGAAAGAATACAAAGGGCAACAGAAACAACTGATTGCTGTTTTTGTATAAAATTTGAGTTTGATGAAAAAGAATAAAGAAAAAATAATTAGAAGAAGATAAAAAATTTTGAAGAATTTCTCTTTAATTTTAAAAAGAAAAGGTGTAAAGATAGAAAATATTATTATCACAAAGAAGAGATAACCAGTCAAAATCTGAAAATTGAACATTAATCCTTTTGTACTTTAAATTTTGCACGCAAAACACTTTCTGAAGGACGAGATTTCCATCGCCGATGATTCCAGCTCCAATAAGAAGGATTTTCCCTAATCCAAGACTCAATCATCCGGGTAAATTTGGCTACATTTTTCAAAACCATCTCCTCACGATTAGGAAAGTAATCTAAGGGTTCCTCTGGCAAAAATCTAATTAAATATTTATCCTCATCTTTTTTTATATAAGCAGGAACGATTGCTGCTTTAGTTCTTAAAGCAAAAATAACCGGACCCACGGGGGTGGCAGCTAATTTATTAAAAAACTTTACCCAAACCCCCCCTGTGCCAAAATTCTGATCCATCTGAATCATCACAATCTCATTATTTCTTAATGCACGCAAAATACTCTCCACACATTCTTTGCGAGGATAAGAAAGAATAGTTTTTATCCCTGCTTTATTCCTTAAATTATTTACAAAAATATCTATTTTCTCATCTCGCATCGGTCGGGCAACAACATTGATTCTATAACCCTTTTTTGCCAGAACTAAACTTATTAAAGGAAAATTTCCCAGATGAGCGGTTAGAAGAATTACCCCTTTATTTTTACCTAAAGCTTTTTTTAAAAAACTTTCTCCTTCAGTTTTTACTTTTTCCTCTAAAAGATGTGGCTTTTTTAAAAAATAGATTAGCTCAAAAAAGCTTTGAGCCATAAAAATAAAAAATTCCTTAGCAATCTTTTTTCTTTTTTTTAAAGAAAAATCAGGAAAAGCGATACTTAAACTTTCTAAAGCCACCTTTTTATGAGGCAACACAACTGTATAAGCTATCCTTCCCAAAAAAGCTCCTATAATATATAGTAGGGAAAGAGGACATTTATCACATAAAAAAGAAAAAATTTTTAAAAAAATCCAAGAAAGTTCCTTTCTTAAAAATTTTTTCTTTCTTTTATCCATAACTATCTTTTATATCCAATTTTTCTTAAAAATTCCTTCCTTTCTTTAATATCTTCCTCTTTCTCTCTACCTTTTGGAGAAACTCCATCAATTACTCCCAAAATTCCTCTTCCTTCATCATAAGAGGCAACAACCACCTTTAAAGGATTTGCGGTAGCGCAAAAAATTGTGCAAACTTCAGAAATTCTCTTTATGCGATTTAATACATTTATAGGATAAGCATTTTTTAAAACAATTACAAACAGATGCCCACAACCAATTTTTAAAGCATTCTTTATCGCAATCTCTTTTAACTCTTCATCATTTCCATCACTTCTTATTAATGCCTTTCCTGAAGATTCACAAAAAGCAATGCCAAACTTTATTGTCGGTGAGGCTTCAGTCAATGTTTCATATAAATCTTCTACTGTTTTTATAAAATGAGCCTGCCCCAAAATAATATTTAAATCTTGAGGCTTCTCCACTTCCACCACTTCTAACTTCAACTGCATCTTTCACCTCCTTTAACCAAAACAAAAAAATTAAAAATTACCCCTAAAAGAACAAAAATATCTGGATACT
>CAZBLX010000008.1:0-18756 GCA_964492865.1 uncultured Planctomycetia bacterium
GTGCATGCAACTTCGCAGACCGTAGCTCCTGCCGTTTATTTCAGACTTAAGAAACCAAAGAAATTTATTGTTACCGTGCATGATTTAGCGCCGCTGGTGTATCCTTCCGAAATAACTGATGTTTCAATGAAAATACAGTTCATGCTCACGCCAAGGGCGCTGAAAAAAGCGGACAGGATAATTGCAATATCAGAATTTACGAAAGGGGAGGTAATGAGATTGTTGGGGATTGAGGAGGAAAGAATAAGCGTTGTTTACCAAGGCGTTGACCATAGGAGATACAAGCCGATGGACAAGATTGAATGCAAGAGGAAGTTTGGGTTGAATCCGGAGGACAGACATGTGTTGGTGGTATCGTCAAACGTGGAGCATAAGAGGTTAGATTTAGCAAGAAGAATATTTGACGGTTTAAGAGCAGCAAGAGAAGATGTGAAGATGATAAAGGCGGGGTATGGAGAATTGCTGGAAGGCGACGGGGTGATAAGCGTGGGATGGGTGCCTGAGGAGCAGATGCCGCTGCTATATAACGCTGCGGATGTTTTCCTGCACACGAGCGAGTACGAGGGCTTTGGCTTGCCGGTGCTCGAGGCGATGGCGTGCGGCACGCCAGTCGTTGCGTTAAAAAAGGCGAGCATTCCCGAAGTCTTGGGAAATTGCGGGCGCTTGGTCGAGTCAGGCGACGGAGAAGGTATGGTGAAGGCGTTTGTTGATAAAATCCTTGAGATGATGGACAAGGGTAAAGATTGGAGGGCTGTGGAGCGTAGCAAGATGTTTTCTTGGAAGAAGACGGCTGAGGAGACGATAAAAGTGTATGAAGAGTTGATAAGGGATGAAAGTGCTTAACATTTCACGGCTCAAACTGAACGATAAGCACAACTACTACGGAGGAGCTATTGGGAATATTGCCTACAATTTAATGCGCTCGCTTGCCGAGCTGGGAGTGGAAATTGTGACTTTTACTGAGGGTGTTGACTTAGAGAGAGAACCGCCCGAAAATCTAAAATTTATAGAGGCACATTCGTTCAGGGAGGTTTTGCAAAAGACAAGCAAGCTCCTTGATGAAGAAAAATTTCAAGTTGTAACACACTTTTATTTTCATGAACCCGAATTCAATCCAGTTGCAAAGTTTGTTAAGAGGCGAGGGATTCCGTTCGTCATAGGCATGTGCGAGCTTCCGCATCCCCGCCTTAATGACGAGGTTAGTGGCATCTTGAAAATTCGTCCGGTGAGAATTTTGGGGAAATATTGGGTCTTGCCAAAGTTTAAAGAAACTCTAAGGCTTTGCGACGGCTTAATCGTTGTGAATGAAGCGGCGAAGGCGTATTATGGTCAATTCGTGGATGAGGGCAAAATCCGAGTCATCCCCTACGGCGTAGATTTGGAGCGTTTTCGCTACGCTCCCCTACCAGAGACGCCGAGGATCCTGACGGTGAGCAGACTTATAAAGAGGCGGGGAGTTGATTATTTGGTGAGGGCGATGCCTGAGATACTGCGGGAATCCCCGAAAGCGGAACTTCACTTTGTTGGCGAGGGGGCAAGAAAGGAAATTTTAAGAAAATTGGCTGAAAAATTAGGCGTGGCTTCAAAGGTCTTTTTCCATGGAAACGTTCCGGCAGAGGAGCTTGTTAAGCTTTACAGGGATTGCTATGTATTCTGCCACTTGTCTTTTGCAGATGGTTGGAACCAACCGGCATTGGAGGCAATGGCTACGGGTAGGCCGGTGGTATGTACAAATGCTCCGCATAATAGTATGGTTGATGATGGTGAAACGGGTTTTCTTCTTCCATTTGGGGATGTTGAAGAGTTGGTAGAAAAATTAATGAGGCTCGTTAAAGATAGGAGATTGGCTGAGAGAATGGGTGCAAAAGCTCGAAAGAAGGCTGAAAATGAATACGACTGGGGAAATATTGCAAAAAGGTATTACAAAGTTTTTGAGGAGGTGGTTGAATGACCTTCACATACAACATACACAATGTTTTAAAGATACAATCTGATGTTCGGTTGATGAACTATGCGTTCCACAAATACTTTCTCTCAGATGAGACAGATGATCCAGACATTATTATAAGAATTGCTAAAGATATTGAAAAACCAAAGGGGTTGAGTAGACATGATAGATGGTTTTACGGAAAAGAGGGGGGAGATTTGGTCTACTACGAGGACAACTTACTCGGAATGAATGACAAAGTTCTCGTAAAAAATATAAAGAGAGGGCCTACGGAAATAGTAGTAACAAAGTCTGTGCTTAAGTTTACACCTCGTTCGAGAGGTAGCCTATCTGACTTGATTGAAGCAATTATTGACTTGAAGCTTTCAAAAACAGGGTTCGCAACATTACATGCTGGAACTTTATCAAAAAATGGTTTGGCAGTTGTTCTGACAGGGTTCCCAAATGTGGGAAAGACGCTTTGCACGCTTTACCTTTTAAAGAATGGATTCAAATACATGGGAGACGATAACGGGATGATAGATAAGGATGGTAATGTTTACTGTTACCCTTCAACATCTTCAATTGGCTACCATGATTTCCTCAAGTTCATAGAGCCTGACGACATCGGGCGATTTAGATATTACAAGCATTTACTCAGGGTTCTTCCGATGAGGGTAAAGATTGTGGAACGTCTGTTCAATTATCCTGAGATATATCTACCAGATATCAAAAAGTATGGACAGGAAGATAAAGCAAAAGCTAAAGTAGTGTGTTGCTTAGAGATTGGAGAGATGGAAATTAGGGAGATTAGCAGAGAAAAGATGGTTAGGAAGATAAAGATGATAAACGATTATTCAAGACCAAGACCCACACAGAATCCATTTCTGTGGATTTATGCGTATTTCAACACAGATTTCAACTTACATGGTTTTGTTGGGAGGGAGGAAGAGATCATTTCGAGCTTCCTTAAGCATTGCAAATGCTTCGTCATTTCTTGCAACGAGAGGAATTGGGGAGAGGTGTTGGAGGGGGTGTTAAAGGGTGAAATATTGTAATAATTTTCTCAGCATGATTTTTAAATTTTTAGAAGGTTCAAGAGTTACTAGGATTCCTGGTAGTTTCAAGGTTTTTTCTTGGTTATGTTCAATATTTGGTAATCCAACCATTGAAGTCTTTGACTTTAGAATGCAGACCTTAGTTTATTCCAGAAAGAAATACGTTCTATTCTACTCTGAGAATTACGAGCAAAATGTGGTTAATGTTTTCAAAAACCTATTACTGAGACGCATCCATCCAGTCGTAATAGATGTTGGAAGTTCAATAGGTTTTTACACGTTACTGGCATCGAAGTTGGTAGATAATGGATTGATATATAGCATTGAACCAGATCCCTTTAGATTTGCTGTTCTGAACAACAATCTTACCATCAACAACGCCAAAAACGTCAGAGCTATAAATTGCTTGGCTTCCAGTGGGGGGGGTGAGCAATTGATGAAGTTCGAAGACCCCAAAATTGGCATATTGCAGAATTTTAAAATTAAAAGGGTCAGGCTAGATACTCTCACCAATCGTGCTGATGTTGTGAAAATAGATGTTGAGGGTGCAGAACTGGATGTTCTTAAGGGTGCAATGGAAATTTTAAAAAATGGGGCGGCAATAATATGTGAAGTACATCCAAAAGAAATGAAAACATTTAACCACGACGTATGGGACTTGTTCGAGTTCATTAAGGATTTTGATTACAATATCTACAGGATTAGAGAAAATGGCAGTTTGGAAAAAAATTTGTGAGCCACTGCTTGATAGAGCGCATTATCTATTCATGCCAGAAGAGGTGAGCATATGAACAGGGAAGAGGTCGTGCTGGCGAAGCTCGCAAATCCATACTCTGGCGATAAAGTTAAGCTAGATGTTAGTATAAATGAACGACTTCTTAAATTTATTGACGAAAATAAAATTTCACTTTTATTAAAAGAGAAAGGAGTGGAAACTGAAATTGCAAGGCGTGATGAAAAAAAGTTAGAGATTCTAACAAGAGAAATGAAAAAAGTAGCGAAGGAGTTTGAGAGGAGAGGAATTGACTATGTAATAATAAAGTTCCCCGAGCTCCCAAGGGCGCATAGGGATATCGACATACTTGTTAACCACTCACAGATTAAAAGCGTTGATGAAATATTAGGAAATTTGGGCTACAAAAAGAAAGATGCCCAAGAGGTAAATAAAAAAGCATATGCCAAGGTTACCAGTGGGGATATTATAGATATTGATGTCCATCTCGAATTTGGATGGTGGGGTGTGACTTATTTAAGGAGTAACAGTATTTTAGAGCATAGCGGGATATGGGAGTTCAAAGATTTTGAGATCAGAAGGCCTTGTGCTGAATATGAGCTGCTCATGCATGCATCCACCATTCTTTTTGGGGAGCTGCGTCTTACACTTTTCGACTTAATATATGCTAAGGTATTAATAGATAAAGTCAATTCACTCTCTCACACGCGAGAGATTGCTTCAAATAACAATTGGCTAAGACAATTTGATTATTTCATTAAAACTATTAGTATTTTATATAATAATATATGGGGACACCACAGCTATACAAATTTAAATATCTCCTTCCCATACCGTATCCCAGTGAGTAGAATATTTTTAACACGGATGGGGAAAATGGCATCTGATTTTAAAAGTAATGGACTTAGAATGGGGATAAAGGATTTATGGGGTTATTTACTGGAAATATCCCAACTTGGAATTGATTATGTAAGAGAGAGGTTTGGCATCCCTTCTCATCCAATATTCAACATGCGGAGGTTCCTGTGGGGTGGCAACCATGTATGAGTACTACTCAGTTCACGGCATAGTTAAAATAAAAACGAATTTCGAGCCACCAATCCCCAGTTATTTTAAAGTAGATGCGGACGATGTTTTCAATGCAGATTTGGAATTTATCATGGGAGAGATAAAAGATGAAACGCCGGAGAGCAGGAAAAAAAGAAGCGGAGCGTTCTTTTATTGGGTAGAGGGCAAAGCTTTGAACATAGAATATGAAATACCGATGATCAATGCAAGGATGGTAATTGATAATCTCGAGGGCAAAACGAAAGTGAAATTCACCAAGGCGTTCATGAAGTATGGTAGAATATGGAATCTTTTTGAGGTTATTTTTGCTATAAAGCTTCTCCAAAAAGGGTATTCGATCATACACGCTGGTTGTTTGAAATATAGAGATGAAGGTGTGTTGGTCGTTGCGTTACGAGACACTGGAAAAACTTCGACTGTCTTAAGCTTGCTCGACGGGAAAAACTTTAGGTTCATGTCAGATGATCAAGTTATAATAAGTGATGACGGAAGGGTTTTGTGTTATCCGCGGAAAGTTAATATTTCCCCTTACACTCTGACAAGCGAGATATTGCAGCCAAGTAATGACCTTGCGAGCAGGATAAAGAGAAAGCTTGCAAAATCAAGATTTGAGGTGATTTTTGGTGATATTTTAAAGATAAAAATGGGCAACCAGAGAGAAGTTCCGCGGGAGATGATTGAGAGAGAGGCAAAAATTAAAAAGGTTTTCGTGCTTAGTGGTGGTTATGAAAGGGAAGAAGTAATAGAGTTAGATAGAGACACAGTTGCTAAGAGGATAATAGTCAATACCTTGGAAATTTTTAATTTATTTGGCATTTATTCCCTCAATTTTTATTATCAATTATTCGATTTTGATATATTTAATATATTTAATAAGCAGAGGAAGATAGTAGGGAATTCATTACGGGATGCTAAGTGCTATGAAATTAAGTCAAACTACGTAAGAAGGTATCCAGAAATGGTTAGAGAAATTCTCACCGAGGGGTGAAAATGAACCTCAGAAATATTTGGAAAGTACTTTTAGAGGAGAGATTTAACATTCTCCAAGGTACCGGCATTGCTAAAAAGGTATTTGACAAAATAAGAGAAATTGGGAAAGATATATATTTACTGAAGGTGGAGAACAGCGGAACTCTGAATAGAGAAAGAATTATCAACATCGGAAAAATTTCAGAAAAGATTATGCCGATACTTTATGCTGCCGGAGGTTCTAGTAGTTGCATATAATAAAGCAAGTATACTTGAGATTATGGATCTTTCCAACAACAAAATGGTAGATTTAAATTCTGAGGATATCATAAACAAATTTGTTGATAAAATTTTAGAAAATAACAAAAAAGTGTAAGTAGAAAAGTAGTAGAACAAAGCAATAATTTTTTGGAAAAAAGATTGCAAGAGATTATGGAGGTGTATACAAAATATGGAAATAGGTATTACAACGGATGTTGTAGATTCTAGTATGTACCACAGAGGAGTGCCTATTTCTGTGAAGCGCATAATCAAAAATATTGTGAGAATTGGTAGCAATTATAATTTCCATCTTATACACTTCTATAGAAATTCAGATGAAATTTATCACCTTGGTTTAGATGAAATAATTGTTAAACCGTATTCTATACCCTCTACTGTGCTCTCAAAAACGCTTGCAAACATTTTTAGAGCGCCGAAATTGCTAAAAGATCTCGATATAATTCATTTTACAAATCCATTTCTAAACGATTTCCCATTATTTTTTCTTCCTAAAACTAAAAAAATTCTTACAATTTGGGATATGGCCTACTACTTACCAGAATCTAGAGCTAAGTTTCGTGAAAGACCAAAGGCATGGATATACCAAAGTCTATGGAAACTCATGCTTCCTAGAATCAAAAATAAAATTGATATGTATATAACAATCTCCCACGGCACCAAAGAAGGTATACTAAAGTACTTAAAAATACCTGAAGAGAAAATAAGAGTCATACATTTAGGAGTTGACGACATATTCAGACCTATAGAAATTGAAAAAACTAACGATCCTCTTTTACCAGATGAACCTTTTATCTTAACAGATAAACCCTATCCTGCCTTATTTAAAATATACTATAATCTCAAAAAAAGAGGAATTAAACACAAACTAATTGTATTTTCTGGTAGAGATTACCCCGGAGGTAAAGAAACAGTTATCAATTTAGGTCTGGAAAAGGATGTCCTTTTTTTGGGATATGTATCGAATGAGGAGTTGGTAAAATTATATAACACGGCAGATTTATATGTTCGCTTTGTTTATTTCACGGGTTTTGGCATACCAACAGTAGAAGCAATGGCTTGTGGTTGTCCTGTAGTAGTCTCCAATGCAGATGCAGCACCTGAAGTTGTAGGGGATGCTGGGATCCTACTTAGTCCATATAATCTTAACGAATGGGTAAATAAGATATATGAGGTGCTAACAAATGAGGAGTTAAGGAGAGAAATGGCAAAAAAGGGCATAGAACGAGCAAAAATGTTCTCTTGGAAGAAAACGGCAGAAAAAACACTAAAAGTATATAGGGAAGTTCTCGAGAGGAGATAACTATGATAAAGGAAAACGAAATTAAAAGAAAAGTTAAGCAATTAGTCAAGAGATATTTCTCTTTAAAAACAGCTAGACCTATTCTAGGTAAGAGCAGAATTCCTCTTAGTATACCCTCTTATGATTGGGAGGAGGCTTATGAGGCGATTGAATCAATCCTTACGACTTGGGTAACAATGGGGGAGAAAGTAAAAAAATTTGAAGAAATGTTTGCAGAGTATATTGGTGTGAAAAATGCGATAATGGTAAATTCTGGGTCAAGTGCAAATCTTATAGCTTTATCTGTGCTAACGAATCCAGTAGTAAGGAATAGAATTCGAAAAGGTGAGGAAGTTATAACTCCTGCTATCACTTGGTCAACAACAGTTTTTCCAATCATCAACGTTAATGCAGTGCCCGTTTTTGTTGACGTTGATATTGGGACATACACCATGGACATAAACGAACTTGAAAAAGCTATTACTGACAAAACAAGAGCAATAATGCTGGTCCATCTTTTAGGAAACCCTTGCGACATGAAAGAGATAATTAAAATTGCTGAAGAGCATGATTTATTTGTAATTGAAGATTGTTGTGAGGCACATGGAGCAGAATTTAATGGCAAAAAAGTTGGAAGCTTTGGAGATATTTCAACATTTAGTTTTTTCTTCTCACATCATATAAGCACAATTGAAGGTGGTATGATTCTAACAGATAATGAAGAATATGGTGAAATAGCCAAGTCTTTAAGAGCTCATGGATGGATTCGTGAATTAAAAAATAAAGATAAAATTGCTGCAGAATACCCAGAGATAGATGAGAGGTTTTTATTCATCAATATCGGGTTTAACCTTAGACCTACCGAAATCCAAGGAGCTTTTGGTATTCATCAAATAAAAAAATTGGATAAATTCATAGAAATAAGAAGAAACAACGCAAGATATTGGACAAAGAAGCTTGAAAAATATTCCGATTATTTGATATTGCCAAAAGAAAGACCCAATACCAAGCATGTATGGTTTGGCTATCCAATTACAGTTAAACCCACGGCACCCTTCACACGGAAGGAATTTGTGGACTTTTTAGAGAAAAAAGGAATTGAGACAAGACCTATCATGGCTGGGAATATAGTCGAACAGCCAGTAATGAAACTGTTCAAATATCGTAAAGTTGGTGACTTAAATAATTCAAAATTTATCATGCGTAACTCTTTCTTTTTTGGGAATCACCAGGGAATAGGTAAAGCAGAAAGAGAATATATAGTTGATTGTATTAGTGAATTCATAGAACAAAAGGTTAGGAGGATATGAAATGAGAATTTTAGTTACGGGTGCCAGCGGGATGCTTGGAAAAAATCTTTTAGAGAATCTGAACTACGTAGATAATGAAGTCACACTATTTATCAGAAATAAGGAAAAACTTTCAGATTTCAAGAGAAAAGATTTATTTAAAAAAATTATTATAGTTCAAGGAGATATTAGAGATTTTAACGCTTGTAAAAGAAATATTAGGAATGTTGATGTGGTAATTCACTTAGCTGCGAGAATTGGTAGTTCATACTCTATAAAGAAACCAAGAGACGTTTGTATTACTAACTCTTGTGGAACATTAAATATTTTAGAGGCTATGCGAGTTAATGATATAGAGAGAATTATTTTTCCATCAAGTATAGCAGTTTATGGGAATAATATCAACGCCTCAGAGGATGAGATAGATAAAATCAGTCCACTAACTCCTTATGATTTTAGTAAGTTTTTATCCGAGCAATTATGTGAAATGTATTCTAAATGCTATGGTATTAAATATCTTATTTTCCGATTTTCACATCTCTATGGTAAATATCAAAGTGAAAGACATCTAATCTCCGATTTATTTAATAAAGTCAGAAAAAACAATATAGTTGAGATAGGAAATGATGTTAGTAGAGATTTCTTAAACGTAAAAGATGCAGCCAGTCTAATAATAAAGTTTTTAAATTTTAGTAATAGTGATATATTTAATGTCGGAACAGGAAGAGAGACAAAAATCTCTGAAGTGATTCAATTGTTTTCAAAAATTATGAACAAAAAAATAAAGGTAAGTAGTAACCCATCATTAAGTAGAGATACTAAATTGGAGCGCTGGAGAGAGAGAGCTAACATAAGGAAGATCGAGGGAACGGGATGGAAACCTTCAATCAATCTCGAAAAAGGATTAGAAGAGTTGGTGAGGTGGTACGATGCAAGAGGTTATTGAAAAGCTAAAGGCGAAAAAATTACTGATAGATCCAGAGAGATTGGATGATTATTTGAAGAATTTCAAAAATTATGAAGAAGATATGAAAAAGGACTTAGCAAATCCAAAATTCTGGGAAGATAGGAGGGTTCTTATAACTGGGATCAGTGGTTTTGTTGGCAGTCACTTAGCCGAGAAGCTAATAGAATACAATTGTAATATCGTGGGTTTAGTTAGAAGGCATAGTGTGCCCGAATATAAAAATATAACGCATATAATGAAAAATGTCAAATTGGTTGAGGGAAATTTAACTGACATAAATTCTTTGTTTACCTTAATTAAACAGTTTGAGCCCGAGATTATTTTTCATTTGGGAGCACAAAGCTTTGTACCTACATCTTTTAGATGTCCAATTGAGACATACGAAACTAATATAATGGGAACAGCAAATTTACTGGAAGCAGTGAGAGCCACTGATGCTGATGTTCAAGCTATTCATGTTGCGTGTAGCAGTGAGGAGTATGGCAAGGTCTACCCCGATGAAGTTCCGATCACCGAAGAAAATCCTTTAAGACCACAATCTCCTTATGCAGTATCAAAAGTTGCAGTAGATATAATGTCTAGAACGCATTATGAATGTTATGGTATCCCTGTAGTCATCACAAGAGGATTCAATCATACAGGTCCTAGAAGAGGTTTACAATTTGTTACCTCAGTTGTAACAAGGCAGATAGCAAAGATTCTTGCTAATAAAACGAACAAAGTCATCATTGGCAATCCAGATCCAATAAGAGATTTTACTGATGTGCGAGATATGGTTCAAGGATATTTATTAAGTATGGAGAAAGGGAAGAAAGGGGAAGTATATAACTTAGGACATGGTTTTGGCATATCCATCAGAGACTTGGTGAAATTATCTGCAAAGATCACAAATATAAGCAATGTCAAAATAGAAATAGATAAATCCCGGTTTAGACCAGCAGAGGTGGAAATTCTCATTTGTGATTACTCTAAGGCTAGAGATCAATTAGGATATAGACCAAGAATCCCATTAACAAAGGCGTTAATGGATAATATTGAGTATTTCAGGAGAAATGAGTATCTATTGGAGATAGAAGTGCATTAATAGATGTACGGATAGCATTACCCTGAGGCAATAAAATGAGCAGGGATGGACTGAAAGTAGGCATTACAACAGATATTGCGGATATTCTTTGTCTAGACTTCCTCTTTTTGCAAACTGAACTAGACATTATCAAGATAGACGTCAAAGGAACAGCAAAATTAGAAGAATTAGAAGTTTTTAGGGATATGAGAAATATTTTGGAAAATAGAAGTACAAAGATAATACTTGAGATACATCCTAACCTACTTTTGTCACTAAGACATAAAACAAAAGAGGTTGAAAACCTTTTGAAATCGTATGGTTGTAGAAGATATGATAAGCGAGGATAGACCAATCCCCTCCATAATTAGAATGGGCACAGAAGGAGATGTGGTCTATTCACAAGGGGGAAGGGAATGAAAGTCACTTTCTGGAATGTAACAAGAGAGAATCAGTATTTAACAGGTGTAAAGAGGTATGAGGATGAGTTATTTGAGAACATCAAGGAATTAGTAAGGTTAGAGGGGTATGATTTAAAGATAGGTAGAATTCAAAGATCCAAAAATACAATATTCGGTAGCACATTTCTGTCTTGGCTTTATAAATATAGATGTAAAAATGCTGATATTATTCATATAACCGAAGAAACTGTCGCACCTGTAACACTCCTCAGAAGACCGAAAAAGTTAGTTATTACTTGTCATGGTTTGATTCCACTGATTTATCCCTCCTTAATAAGAGACTTTACAACGAAAATCCAGTGGACTTTAATACCACGTGTAATGAATAGAGCAGATAAGATTATAGCAATATCGAATTTCACAAAGAAAGAAATAATAAGGTTGTTAGGGGTAAAAGAGGATAAAATAGTTGTTATTCATCATGGAGTTGATCATTCTAATTATAAACCTTTAGATAAGGAAAAAAGTAGAATACACTTGGGTCTTAACCCTGACGCAAGATACATACTTGTAGTTTCTTCAAATTTGGTGCAAAAAAGGATGGATATTGTTAAAAAAGTGTTTGATGAAATAAGGAGGATCAGAGATGATGTTTATTTATTGAAAGCAGGGTATGGTGAAATGTTGAGAGGAGAGAGAATTATTAATGTTGGGAAAATTCCAGAAAAGGATATGCCAATTCTTTATAATGCTGCGAATGTTTATTTTCATCCATCTGAGTATGAAAGTTTTGGCTTGCCGATTTTGGAGGCAATGGCTTGTGGAGTACCGGTAATAACATCAAATAAAGCAAGCATACCTGAAATTGTTGGTGATGACAAGAGAACAGTTGACATTGATGCTGAGGATGCTGTGAAGCAATTCGTGGATAAAATATTAAAATATCTTGATAAGGGAGTTGATAAGAAAGTACTGTATAGAAGTAAGGAGTTTTCTTGGGAAAAAACAGCAAGACAGACGATTGAAGTCTATGAGAAAGTAATGGAGGACTATTAAATGAAAGTGAAAGTAAATCTTGGATGTGGAAAGAATGCAATCGAAGGTTGGATAAACATAGACAACTCGCCAAAAGTATTATTGTCAAAATATCCATTACTCAGATGGATTCTTTTTAAGCTCAAAATAATATCAAAAGAGGTTTATGAAGACATTTGGAGTAGGAATATAATTTGGCATGATGTGAGAAAAGGTCTGCCCTTTGAGGATGAGAGTGTGGATGTAGTATATTGCTCGCACTTATTAGAGCATCTCACAAGAGATGAAGCAAAAGAATTGTGCCTTGAGGTATTTAGGGTCTTAAAGCCCAAAGGAATATTTAGAGTTGTCGTTCCAGATTTGAAAAAAGCTATTGAGGCATATCTAAACCGAGATTTTTCGTTCTTTGGAATTTTTGATGTCCCAATCGCCGAAGCCTTTATGAGGTATAACATGTTCCAAGATTTTCATAAATGGGCTTACGACTTTGAATCACTGTCGCACATGCTAAAAGATTGCGGGTTTTATGAAATATATGAATGCTCGTATAGAGTTGGGAGATGTCCAGATTTAGAGAAAATCGAGCTGAGAGGGCGACCAGAAAGAAGTTTGTATGTGGAAGCTGTTAAATAATATGGGCGTAGTAGACGCAAATTATGGAGGTAAGGTGAAAATGATTGGTAGAAAAATTATGCAACTGGGATTTAAGCTGCTCGAAGGGAGAGGGATAGGCAAAATTCCATGGGTGGATAAATTTTTCCACCTCGTCTCATCTCTCACAGGTGAGATCGAATACGAGTTAGAGGGTCTAAGATTTAGGTCATTAATGTATTACTATCCCAAGCGTCATTTACTTTACTATGGAAGGAGTTATGAACCTGATGTGAGATTACTGTTCTGCTCGTTGATTCGTAAGGGAGATGTGGTAGTAGATGTCGGAGCTTCTTTAGGGGTGTATTCCCTTTTAGCAGCTAAGACCGTTGGTAATGATGGATTCGTTTATGCGTTTGAACCTGACCCTATTCGCTATTCCAAACTTGTGGAAAACATTAGAATTAATAATCTTAGAAACATAAAAGCATTTGATGCGGCTTTGTCTGATAAGGAAGAAAAAATAGAAATCCTGTATCACCACCCAAAGGAGGGCTTTAAGAGTCGTGTAGTAAATGCTATCCCCCTAGATAATTTGAGGATAAAACCAAATGTGGTAAAAATAAATGTTGACGGAGCAGAAATAAAGGTTTTAAAGGGCATGTGGAAAACGATTTCCAATTACAAGCCCAAAATCATTTGTGAGGTCCATCCAGATGAAATACTGCAAATGGGGAATGACATTGTCGAGTTAAATATATTATTACGCAATTTGGGATATGTAATATACAAAATAAAAACAAATAGATCGTTGTCTCCCTGCCGGACCTTTGAAAAGGAGCATGGTCGTTATGTGTTCATACACAGGGATGAAGCTAAAGATTTGAAGATAGAAGGGTGGAGAATAGATCTATGAAAATAGGAATTACGACAGACATTGTGGATTCAACAAAATACCACAAAGGTGTCTCCTACTATATTCAATATCTCGTAAAAAAATTGGCAGTGATGAGCGATGACGACATTTACCTAATACACTTCAGACATGCTAATAATGATATTTATAAACTTGGCTTAAATGAAATCATACTCGGAAATTCGAATTCTGATTTTTCAAAGTTTTTGACAAGTTTTCGAAAAAGAGATTTGCTGAAGGAATTAGATGTAATTCATACAACTGCACCACGAGTTCCTTATTTCCCCTTTTATTCAATTTCAAATGTTAAGAAAGTTCTCACAGTCCACGCTATGGATTTATATATTCCCCCTTTGTTAAGAGCAAAGTTTTACAAACAGCCCAAGGCTTGGTTTCAGCAGAAAGTATTTAATTTATATTTTTCAAGAGTTAAAGATAAAATTGATGCATACATAACAGTGTCGCACTTTTTGAAGGAAGAATTGATAAAGAACATGGGTATTCCTGAAGAGAAAATACTTCCTATTCATCTAGCTGTCGACGAGAAATTTAAACCAGCAAATTTTGAAAAACCTTTTGATTTCATACTCTCCGATACACCAGAGCCCGAGTTAATTGAGATATTTTATAAGCTCAAGAGGAAGAGGATAAAACACAAGCTTGTGATCTTTTCAATGCGAGGATATGGATACAACATGGCGAAAGAAATGGTTGATGAATTAGACTTGCAAAATGAATGTTATTTCAAAGGTTACGTGCCAGAGAACGAGCTTGTGAAATTATACAACACAGCAGACGTTTATGTCAGATTAGCAGGTTATGAGGGTTTTGGATTGCCGCCATTAGAAGCTATGGCGTGTGGCTGCCCCGTTATAACAACAAATGTAGGCTCTTTGCCCGAAGTTGTTGGGGATGCCGGGATTCTCTTGGATTTCATAGATGTTGACGGTTTTGTAAACGCAATATATGAGGTATTGACAGACGAAGGGTTAAGAGAGAAGATGCGCAAGAAGGGTTTGAAAAGAGCTAAGATGTTTTCATGGGAGAAAACAGCGAGGGAGACGATGAAAGTTTACAGGAAGCTAGTTAATGAAGTTTAAAAGTGAGGAGGAGTAGGTCAAGAAAAGCTCTGAAAAATGATGTAAACGAGCCTTTGAGATACATCTTAAGCAATTTAATACGATATAAATCCATAGACATAGATAAATATAACAAAAGAGAGTATTGTAAAATACATGGTTCTGGCTATACGTATCTGTTTACCCCCAATGATGATGCCTTAAAATTCATTTCCGCACGAATAAAGTATCACCGAGCGTTACAAAACAAACTTGCGATTTTTTATCTCTCTATAGTGCGACGTATTCCTCGAAAGCTTATTCCCTTCAAGACTCAAATAAAGTATCCCGAACAACTAAAAGATGTATTTGGCGAGCTTATTATAATAAGCGGAGCCAGAATGAAAAGTTTTAATTTTAGTAGCAAACAACTTTTTACGTTTCCTTTAAATCGAATAAGCAAAGAAAGACTGAAAACAGAAATTGAGGTAAGAAAACGACTTGAAGAAAAAATAAACTTACCTAAAATTTTACATTATGATGAGAATTTTCCCTACCTAGTGGAAGAAATAGTAGGATATCCTCTGTACAAACTTGATAAACAAACTTGGCCTCTTGTTGTTGATGCTTTTGGGCAACTCATCACTTTTTATAAAGAAAACGCTGTGAAAGTAACATCTGTTAAAGAAAAATTAAAAGAAATAGAGTTCATATTAAGAAAAGAGGATTTCAAACATGAATATGTAGAAATTATGAAGAACCTCCTTAAAACATTAAACGATTTCATTGACAAAAATTTACTTATTACCCTCACTCATGGAGATTTATATCTCGGTAATTTAGTGAGTGATGGTAAAACAATTTACATAACTGATTGGGACTTCCCAAGAGAGAGATTGATTCTCAGCGATTTTATTTATATGTTATTTAGATACTACATAGACTCGGGTTCAGTCGGTGTCATCTATTCACTATTGACAGAGGAAAAAAATATGCATAGAAAATACATAATCAAAATACTTGAGGAATTTGATAAAAATTTCAACATAGGATTACTTTCAGATCTAAATATGCTTAAATGCTACTTGGTTTTAGGAGTTTTGGAGCGAATTCCCCTTTTCGAGAGTCCTACATTTCAAAAATTAATCTTTAAGAGATTGAAGAGGATGTTGCATGTAATCAAATAATTATAACTATATGTTTTAGAATTTTAGTAACAGCATTCTCTATACTATCAGATTCTATTGGAATATAATCAAATAGTTCCTTAAAACTCTCAATTTTTTCCATCTGTCTTTTTATATTGTCTATTGAAAGATTGTCTTTACCTCGCTTGTGAATTACTCTAGGATCATTATACAAGTAAAAGAGATAATCTGGTTTAGGGAAAATTTTAAGTAAAAGTGATAGAATAGTCTTATCAACATCACTATAGATGATTAAATCGTGGAAGAAGCGATCAGTTATAGCAACTATACCTCTTTTTCTCGTTATGACTACTTGTGTATACCTTATATATAGATCCAATAGCCGTAAAAGGATTTTAGAGAGTTTGAAAATATTGTCGCTAATTTTTAATTTTTTAATTACTTCACCTTTCCTGCTCGGAAGCTTTTGATTTTCAGACCTTCTCTCTCTTCGCAGAGCATTATTATATATCTCTAAAATAACCCTCATTAGAGGCGTAGGTTTATGTATCCCCAAATAGAACACTTTAGAATTAAAGCCCAAATCGTTTAGTACTTTATTTAATTCGTTTGCAATAGTTGTTTTTCCTGAACCGTCCACACCGATAAAGCTTATCATAGGTGCTTTATAAAATGGGTTTATCAACCTACAGACACTATTTACGGCATTCATTATATTTATCCTTCTAATCCTGAGCAAGTTTCGTATTAGGATGAAAGTATTAGCAGGTTTATTCATGCATAACGCGAGGACCAAATTCCATTTCAATTTCAAAAGCTCATCATATTTTCTATTTAAAGCAAGTTCAATTAATTTATTGGAAAGTCTTTTCCCAAAAAGCTCAGATGTTACATTTTTCATATACGATATATCCAGCTTCTTATTATCGGATAGCTTCTCGAGTATCCCCTTGTATTTATCCCTAAATTCGCCTTTATCTAATATAGAGTGAAGCAACAACTCCAAAAAGTAGTCTTCATCAGATGGAATGTAGAAGAATGTTCTTCTCGATGCATTAATATATACACGTTTTTTCCGAGCCAATACATCTTGCTCCAGTAAATAGTAGCATCCATTATAAGCTAAACCACCTACATGAAAATCAAAACCAATTCTCCTCTCCACGCTTCCAAGTTTTAACACAACTCTTGAACATCCAAGATGATTAGTCGTGCAGCCTCGCCTCCTCTCAAGAAATCCGTGTTTTCTTAATATCTCAGACGCTCTTTCAACATCTCCGCTACTAATTAGCACGTCAACGTCTCGCTCCTGCTTTTCGGACTCTTCTAACAGAAATTCATAGTTCCTCAATATGCAGTAATCTATTCCATTCTTATTGAAATCCCCTAACACGCTCAAGATAATGCCTTGTATTCTTGACCCATATTCCCTCATGGCACTCCCCTCTAATCTATAGGAATTTTCCTATAATTTTTCTTAGCCAATCGGATCTGGTTCCAAGCCTTTGGTCTATTGCTCTCATCACTACTAAATCCTCCTCTTCAAATGATTTCATTATCAAGAGTAAAAAGAAATAGATTATCATAAACACGAAAAATATCGGTATTGAAGAATACAAAGATATCCTTATCCAACGTCTTGTTAATGCATACACCACCAAGACAGCAATGAGAGCTGCAGAAACAGGCTTCAAGTGGCTTATTCTAAAAGGTTGCAGCTTCCCAACTTTGTAAATGAAAAGCAAACGCAAAATACTCATCGCTGCTATTGAACAACCAGTTGCAAACGCCGCCCCTTCGACTCCGTAAATTGGAATAAGCAGAAGGTTCAGAGTAAAATTTGCTCCCGCTCCGAAAAAGCTACATATCATGTCTATCTCCGTCCTGCCATACGCTTGAAGGAGGCGAGATGCAAGCCCAAGTAGCGAAGAAATGAAATAACCAAATGCCAAAATGCTTAACGCAACCCCCCCGGCGATATATTCTGAACCAAACATTATTTCCATAACAAAATCAGAAAAAAGAAACATGAGAAGAAATATTGGCGAAACTATCATAAGTATCCACTTCGTGACCGAAGCATAAACGCTTTTTATTGCGTTCATCTCCCCTCTTGCATATAATTCAGAAACAACGGGCATGAAAATAACTCCAAAAGCTCCGGCACCTATCCCCAAAAGCCTCGCAGTCGGCAACGCCGCATTATAAATGCCCACTTCGGAAGCAGTGCAAAAATAACCGAGCATGAGCGTGTCCGTCCAGCCCATTATCTGCCCCACGATCCCTGCAAATATCAACGGAATGGAAAAAAAGAAGAGTTCTCTATGCACCAGAATAGCTTTAACTTTCGTATTCAAAACAGGAAAGACCCTCTTCTCTAAGAAATAAAACGCTAAAAATGGCATTAACACGATTGCAAGAACCCAGCCAAGAGATGCGCCGATGACCCCATATCCCATCACCACTAAAACGACAATAAAAACAAGCTTTGCAACATTCTGAAATATATCATTCACATAAACGCGGTATCGCAAATCCTGAAAGCCAACAGTTCCAGCTATAAATACGCTCGACAAAACCCAAAACGGCACTCCCAAAGCAAAAATTCTTAATACAATACTCAATCTCGGCTCATGGAAAAAATGAGTAGAGATCCAATCCGCCCCAAAAAAGAATACCGACATGAAAACAATACTTGCGGGCAAGACCATCCCCACAGCACTTAAAAGTGTGCCTTTTATCCTCCTTACATCATCCATACCTTTATAAAATGAAACGAATCGCTTTACCCCAACTGATAATCCCATTAAAGAGAGAGTAGCTGCAATTGACATCCCTGCAAAGCCTAAACACACCAAACCATAATCACTTGAGCCTAATAGCCTTGCTATGACCATCCGCGATAAATAGCCAAGTGCCATTCCAATAAACGTCCCGGTGAAGCCTATCCCCGCTCCTTTCGCTATCTTTCG
>CAZBLX010000009.1:0-18698 GCA_964492865.1 uncultured Planctomycetia bacterium
AATCAATAATTAATTTTCCATCTAAATGATCAATCTCATGCTGTAAAACTCGTGCGAGCAACCCCCTTGCTTTTATCTGAACAAGCTTATTTTCCTCATTCAATCCTTCTACCACAACCTCATAAGCTCTTTTTACCTCAACTTGTGCTCCGGGAATACTTAAGCATCCTTCAACTAACTTATCTTCTCCTTTAACTTCAACAATTTCAGGATTGGCAAGTTTTATCTCTCCCCTACCAATATCAACAACAATCAATCTTTTTAAAATACCTACTTGAGGAGCAGCTAATCCTATCCCTTGAAAATGTCTCATTGTAAAAAGCATTTTTGAAAAAAGGTCTTTCTCATAAGAACTTACCTCTTCAATCTTTTCACATTTTTTTCTTAAAACTTTGTCAGGATATTTTTTAATCTCAAGAATCTGCATATTAAAATAATAAAATTTTTTCTCCTACCCTGCTTCCTACTTCTTTTGCCACTACAGGACATTTTGCCATAAATAGAAAAAAGATACAATCTCTTTTTCCCCATAAAGCCTCAAAATTCCCCTGTCCTTTGCTGATAATCATATCCGCTTTTTTATAAACTTTTAAAAAATCTTGGGAACATAAACTTAAAACAGTTCCGGGAGCATCACAACCAGAAGAGATAACTTGAGCTACCTTATCAATTCCGCAAAAATAGGCATCAGAAATTAAAGCATCATTAATTATTGGTTTTTCTCTTACTGCATAAATTATTTTTTTATCGGGATATAAACTTTTTATCTCCTCTATTAATACTTTATCAAAAACAATCTCTCCAGCATTATCTGCAAGGTACAAAATAGAATGCGATTTCCTTAAGGCTTCTTTAAACTCTTTATACTTAAAAAATTTACTATTTATTCTGTTTAAAGAAATCTGCTTTTTTATATCTTTCATGCTCTCTTTACCAAAATCAGAACCCACTCCATAATCAATAATATTTCCTGCGATTGCTAATTCTACCGCTTTCTGTAATCTATCAGAAGAATGATAAACTTTCTTTTTTAAATAAGGATAAATTTTTAAAGCTAAATGATTACTTTTTCTCTTTATCTGAGAATAAGGATCTTCCTTTTTTGTTATCTTTTTTACAATATTATGAATGGTTTTTCCCATTAAAGGAGGAGGGTTATTTAGAGAAAATTTAATTACTGCTTTTGCTATCTCATCAAAAATTTTTTTCTGTTTATCCTTTGAAACTTTAAGTATTTTGCTAATCTCTAATGCCTGCCTGAAAAAACAGGGAATGCAGTCAAGATACGTTTTCATTTTCTAAAAAATTGAGTATTTTCTCCAGAATCTTACCAATTCCAGTCTCATCTTCTTTAAAATTTAAAAACTTTCCCTCATCAGAAAGTTTTACTATTGAGGGAGCAAAAGGAATTCTTCCCAAAAAAACAAGATTAAAATCCCTGGCTAATTTTTCTCCCCCTCCTTCTCCAAATAAATCTATCTTTCTTCCGCACCAGGGACATATAAGTGAACTCATATTCTCAATTATCCCTATAATAGGGATTTTTAATTCTTTAACAAAAGAGATAGCTTTTTTCACATCTAAAAGTGCTACTTCTTGAGGCGTAGTAACAATTATTGCTCCACTGATATCAGGAATAAATTGTGCCACACTTAAAGGCTCATCTCCTGTTCCTGGAGGAGCATCAATAATTAAAAAGTCTAAATCTCCCCATAAAGTATCTGCCAGAAACTGTCTTATCAAAGTTGTTCTTAAAGGACCTCGCCAGATAATCGCTTGGTTTTCATCATCCAAAACCAAAGCCATACTTACAATTTTTAAATTAGGTGCGACCTCTAAGGGTTTAATTTTTGAATCTACAGCCTTAAGTCTTTCTTTTTCCCCAAACATCTTGGCAATATTTGGTCCACATACATCTGCATCTAAAATACCCACTTTATATTTTCTTTTCACCAAACCCGTTGCTAAAATTACTGAAACTGTGGTTTTTCCTACCCCACCTTTTCCACTGATAACAAGCAATCTATGCTTTACCTTAGATAAATTATTCCTGACTGTCTCTAAAATTAATTCAAAATTCTTATCTTTCATTTAAAGGAAATTTCTTCAGGCTCTCACCATCTTCGCTCCACACTTAGGACAACTTACTGTATAACAGGGAATGCCTCTTTGATGAGCAACTTTAGTTCCACAGTTAGGACAAATACAGAAACCACCAGGACCTGCTCCTGGACGATTTCCTCCGAATCTACCTCCTCTTGGACCTCCTTGTCCCTGAGGGCCTCTTCCATCGCCCCAAGGCATCATTCCTCCTTTCTTCTCTCACATAAATTTTTTTCTCCTTTTAATTTTCCCTCCAAAAATTTCTTAATTATCTCATCAATTTCTCCCTCTATTCCTTGAACAACTTTTATATTTAGCTGAGAAAGCATCTCTAAAGCTCTTCTTCCTATTCCTGAGGCAATAACTAATTCTACTCCTTTATCTTTTAAAAATTGAGGAAATAATCCTCTCTGATGAGGAGGAGCATTAACAATTTCTTTATTGAGAATTTTATTATTTTCTATTTCAAAGAAAGCAAACTGATAACATCTTCCAAAATGAGAAGAAATTTTATCACCTTCCAGAGGAATTGCAACCTTCATTTTCTCAAAATATTATCTATCCTTTTTTTCAAATCAGCAATATCTCTTTCTAATCTTTCAATTTCTTGAGAGAAACTGAAATCTTCCTCCTGAGATATTGCTCCAAAAGGACAGACATTTATACATCTATAACATCCCATACATTTTTCTTTATCTACATAAGCTTTTCCAAAAATTAAACTTATTGCTCCAGAAGGACAAACTCTCTGACATATTCCACAACCTCTACATAAAACCTGATTTATCTTTACTTTTCTACTTCTCAATTTCCTTTATCCTTTTCTCAATCATCTCTATCTGCTGCTTTAAGAAATTTAATTGCTGTTTTAGGAAATTTAATTCTTCTTCTTTTGAAAAGGTTTGAGGTTGAGGTGAAGACATAAAACCTCCCATGCCTTTTCCCATTCCTCTTCCCATTCCTCTTCCAAAAAAGGGAAAATTAGCTTGAGGAAATCCAAAACCCACCCCAAAATGTCCACTAACATTAGGAGAGGTGGAAGGAGTAAACTCTCCCTTTTTAAATTTTTCAATCGCTTCTTTTACTTTCAATCCCGCCAGTCCTGTAATTACTTTCACCCGAGCCTGTTGAAATACAGAAAAAGCATTTGGCCCTACATTTCCGGTAAGCACAAACTCAACTCCTTTATCAACAATAAACTGGCTGGATGCAATTCCTGCTCCTTGAGGTGAACTTATATTGGGATTGGGAAAACTTTCAAAAGAATCATTATCAGTATCATAAATTATAAAATAGTTACATCTTCCAAATCGAGGGTCAACTAAAGATTCTAAATTATCCCCTTGAGAGGTTACGCATATCTTCATCCTCACCTCCTATTCATTTTTTAACTCATTTATCCTTCTTTCAATCTGCTCAAGTTGTCTTTTTAAACTCTCTGCCTGTTGTCTTAAAAGCTGTAATTCTTGCTCTTTATTTAACTGAGATATTCCGTAAGGGTCAAAAGGTGGATTCTGGGGCATATTCTGCCAGGCATAATTTGCCTGATATGTTGGCCAAGAGCCGGTTAAAAGATACTGTGCTCCGGGAGGTAATGTCCCCCAGCCAGGTGAAAATCCAAACCTCATCCAACCAGGCAGTCCTGTTAAATAATACATATTCCTATAACGATATCCTGGCATCTCTCACCTCCTTTTAAAATTATTGACTTATTTTTCTAACTCCCCTATCCTTTGATTTATCGCCTGAAGTTGTGCCTCCAAATTCTGTTTTAATTGTTTTAAATATGTTAATTCATCAGCAAATCCCCATCCAAAATAATAAGGATATCCCCACCAGTTTAACCAGTTTTGATAAAGATTAGCCAAATATGGATAAATTTGAGGAAAAATTAACCATCCTGCTGGTCCCATACCAAAAGGCATATTCTCACCTCCTTCTATTTAGTTTGACTTGACTGTGTATATCCGGAGAAAGGATATCCATAACCAAATGGTGTTATTGGTCCATAAATTCCTGTCCACCACCAACGGGGAAGCCAAGGAAACCATCTACAGAAAGGAAAAGGATTACCTCTTCCCCAACCAAAAAAAGGATATCCAAACCAACCGTAAGGATACCAGACACCCCACTTCCAAAAACCTGCTCCTAAAAAATTTCTTCCTCTTGGCATTTTTCACCTCCTTTTATTTACTGCATTCTTTACAAATCCCATAAAAATATATCTGGTGAAAATTAATCTTGAAAGAATATTTTTTAGAAAGACTTTCTTCTATCTTTTTAATCAATGCCACCTCCTCATCAACAAATTCCTTACAATCTATAACTTTACCACATTTTTTACAAATAAGATGATGGTGATGTTCCTCTTTTTTTAACTCATAACGAGATCTTCCATCACCAAAATCAAATTTATTAATTAATCCCAAACGGGTAAGCATCTCCAAAGTCCTGTATACTGTAGTCAGCCCTATTTGAGGATATCTTCTTCTTAAAAAGATATAAATCTCATCCGCACTTAAATGATGTTTTGTTTTATTCAACATATCCAAAATCAACTGCCTGGGTAAAGTAAGCTTAAATCCTTGACTTCTTATTCTTTCATAGAGCCATCGGGGACCACGTGGCATCTCTCCTCCTAATTGAAAATGATTTTCATTTGCAATTATATTAAAACATAAATTCCTCTCTCTGTCAAGGGGGGAATAAAACTATTTTTGTATCTTTTCTATAGGTTTATCAATAAAAGATTAGCTAAAGACTTACTCTGAAACGAACTTTTGCAGAAATTTAAGCTTTTTGAGTGAGAAATTTATGAATTCCTTCAACGACAACTTTTGCATCGGCAATTGCGGTAATGTATCTATTTATTCTCGTATTTATCCGGTGACCACATTTTGAGGCATGCCTTCTAAAAACCTAAAAATATTACCAACTGTGGTCTCTAAAATTCTCTCCAGTGCCTCCTGGCTATAAAAACCTATATGAGGAGTAAAAACAACATTGTCTCTACTTAAAAGAATATGGCCTTTTACAAGATTAGCCAGTACTTCTAATTTCTTCTTATCATAAAGGAGTTGCTTTTCTTCTTTAATCAATTCCTCTCCCTCTAAAACATCTAAACCTACGCCAGATAAAATTTTTCTATCCAATGCTTCAATTAAAGCTTCCGTATCCACAACTGCTCCTCTTGAAGTATTTATAAGGATTGCTCCTTTCTTAATCAGATTTATATTCTCCCGGTTTATTAAGTGATGTGTAGATTTGGTATAAGGAACATGAAGAGTAATAATATGAGAATTTCTTAAAAGATTATCTAAACTTACATATTTAAATCCTAAAACTTCTGCTAAAAATTTATTCTGATGAGTATCAAAAGCCAGAACCTGCATCCCAAATCCCTTAGCAATTCTTATAACATGTAGTCCGATATGCCCTGCCCCAATAACTCCTAGAGTTTTATCTTTCAAATCAAAACCTTTTAATCCTTCAATAGAAAAATCACCTCTTAGTGTTCTTAAATATGACTTATGCACATTTCGAGATAAAGATAAAATCAAGGCAAAAGTATGCTCTGCAACCGTATTCTCTCCATAAAAAGGAACATTGCAGACTAAAATCTTTCTTTTCTTTGCCTCTTTTAAATCAATATGGTCAAAACCAGTAGAACGGGTAGTAATTAATTTTAAAGAAGGAAGAGAGGAAATTACCTCTTTATTTATCCTAGAATAAATAAATACTGATATAATATCAAATTTTTTAGCTATCTTCCAATTGCTTTCCTCTAAGGCAAAAGGATAAAACTCAACATAAAGATTTCTTAATCTCTTTTTTAAAAATTTTTTCTCCCAATTTTTTATTTCAAAAAACCCTATCTTCATTCAAATTTTTTCGCTGCATCTTGAGCAGCTAAAACTAAAGGATACATTGTAGGAGCAGGGGTCAAATAAGGATGAGTAGCTATCTGCAAAGTTTCTAATTCTGAGAAGGAGACTCTTTTCTGAATTGCTACGCCAATGGTATTGATTAACTCTCCACAAGAAATGCCTCCAGCAACCTGACCTCCCATAATAATTCCTGAATGTTTAGAAAATATCAATTTAACTTTAATTTTTCCTGTTCCAGGAAGAGCTTTAGGATGTTTGTCAACCCCTTCAAAATTACCGATCACTATCTCAAATCCCTCATCTTTTGCTGTCTTCTCTGTCAAACCTGCAGAACCCAAAACCAGACCATCAATGTAGGTAGAATAAATCCCCACAGTTCCTTTATTTTCTCTTACTACCTTAAGCTGGTATAAATTCGCTCCCGCAATTCTTGCCTCCGATGTAGCGATTGAAGCAAGCAAAACAGAAACATCCTCTCTTGTAAAAAAATCACGTTTCCCTGCACAATCTCCTACAGCAAAAATATCTCTATCTTCGGTTCGCATATACTCATCTACCCAGATGCCTTTACCTTTTCCTAAGGGAAGTCCGCATTCTCTTGCTAAATCAGTGTTAGGAGAGGCGCCAATTCCCAAAATTACGCAGTCTATCTCAAGAGCTTCTCCATCAGAAAATCTTACTCTTTCTACTTTCCCCTCTCCTTCAAATTCTACAACTTTTCTATTAGTTAAAATATTTACCTTCTTCTCTTTTAACTTTCCTTCAGCAAGATGGGAAAATTCTTCATCAAAAGAATTTGATAAAAGATGAGGAAGAAGCTCCACAAGATATACATTTTTCCCCTCCAACTTAGAAATCTCATCAGCAAATTCTATTCCAATAAATCCTCCTCCTAAAACTAATATATTCTTTGCCTCTTTTACTTTTTCTACCACTTTCTTAAGATAGTCTAAATCTTTATAAATAGGAAAAATATTTTCTTTTTCAATTCCCAAAATAGGTGGCTTTATCGGTTTTGAACCCAAAGCTAAAACTAATTTTTCCCAACTTATTATGTCACCATTCTGGGTAAAAACTTTCTTCTCTCCACGTTCTATCTTCACTACTTTATCCACAATCACCTCAATTCCCATATCCTCCAGCCCTTTAGTAGAAAGAACATTTTCTTCAGGATCTTTTAAACTAAAAATCATATAAGGAATTCCACAGGGGATAACTCCTTTTTCCTTCTCTTTTATAAGAGTAATTTTTTTATCAGGATAATATTTTTTAGCGGTGGAGGCGCAAACTATTCCTGCCGGTCCTCCACCAATTATTAAAATCTCCCTTTCCATTTTTTCTCCTCCTTTCATTAATTTCTCTCTTTATATTTTTTAACAGCCTTCTCTAAAGTCTTCTTAGCTAAACAAACACAATGCACCTTTATCTTCAAGGTTTTACCAAGATAGGTTTTATTATAGCTTTTCCAGTTATCTTTTCTGCCTCATCTAAATTTTTACCCCTTATCATTTCACAAAGGGCAGAACCACAAGCATGAAGAGCAACACAACCAGTTACAAAAATTTTGCCTCCTTTATAACTTCAGATTTTATCCTCAGAAAAATTTCCATTATATCTCCACATTGTCCGGTATAAATGAAACAAGTATCGGAGGTATCCATCCAACCAACATTTAATTTATCTTTTTCCATATTTTCTTTACCCAAATATTACCTTAAGATATTTTTCAAATCTTTCTCCTACAATTTTTGTTGCTTCATCTTTATCCTCTGTCTTAATATCTATCCAAAAGTAATAAAATTTGCTAAAATAAGTTTTGTTATATCCTGTTTCAAATTCGTCTTTATAACCACAATCCCCGGTTTTATAGGCATGCGGGGATGAATAACTCTGTAGGCAACATCTAAATTTGCTTTTGCTATCTCCTTAGAGAGAACAATCAGGTAGATGAAGAAAAAGTAAATTCTTCTGAAACTTAAAAAAGGAAGCCCCAGATTAAGATACAACTTATTTAAAAATAAAGCCAAAATAAAGCTTATAAATCCTCCCAAAATTATCTCTTCTTTTTTTAAAGGAAAGGTTAAAGCAAGCCAAAGAAAAAATAAAAAAATAAAAATATAGAAAAAATTTTTAAAATTTTGTCTCATTTCTTTTCAAAAAAAATATTAAACTTTCCAGTTCACAAGCCATATCTACGTTAGAGACAAAAACAGAAGGAGGCACTTTTAATATAAGAGGAGAAAAATTAAGAATTCCCCTGATTCCTGCAGCAACCAGCTTCTCACTCACCTCTTGCGCAGAATGAGGAGGAGTGCATAAAAGAGCTATTTTTACCCTTTTTCTTTTTATAATAGTCTTCAAATCTTTCATATCTTCAACTTTTACCCCCTCAATTATCTTTCCAATCTTTTTCTTATCAATATCAAAAGCACATACGATTTTTATATTGAATTTAGAAAAACCCTCAAATCCCAGTAAAGCTTGACCTAATCTGCCTACTCCTACTAAAGCTATTCTCCACTCTTCATTTATCCCTAAAATTTTTTCTAATTCCTCTATTAATCTCTCAACCTTATAGCCCACACCTCTTTTTCCAAACTCTCCAAAATAAGATAAATCTTTTCTAAATTGTGCAGAGCTAACATTTAAAAGGGGAGTTATTCTATCTGAAGAAATAATCTCAATTCCTTTTTCTTTAAGTCTTTTTAAATTTCTCAAGTATAAACTTAATCGTTTAACTGTATCAAAAGAAAAACAACTTTTTTTAGTACAGATTTTCCCTTTCTCCATTTGTTCTTTTTTTCACAAATATATCAAAAATCCTCTCCTTGTCAAGAAATTTTCTTATGGCGCCATACTATTTTAAGATGTCACAGACAGGATAAAATCGTGAAGATTTCTCAATATTCTCAATTTATAAAACATTCTACTTATCAAACCTCAAGAAAACTTCATGCATTGAGCCAAAAGGGGCGGAAATTATTACGTTTAATGATTTTCAAAAGTAAACTAACTATCTTTTTGTCGTATTTTATTCCTGCTCCTTTTTTAAGCTCTCCTAAAGCCTCATCCAACCCTTTTGCTTCTCGGTAAGGACGACGATGAGTCATTGCTTCCAGTACATCGCATACTGCCAAAATTCTTGCTTCTTCTAAAATTTCTTCCCCTCTTAATCCTCGGGGATATCCAGAACCATCTAACCGCTCATGGTGTTGATAAATTACCTCTGCTAAAGGAAAATTAGACTTGATACCTTTAAGAAGTTGATAGCCTTTTTCAACATGAGCCTGCACTATTTTATACTCCAATTCGCTAAGCAAACCCGACTTAACTAAAATATCCGTAGGAACACCAATTTTTCCTATATCGTGTAGCTGACCAGCCAATCTCATACCTAAGATTTTGTTCTCATCCCAGCCTAACTCTTTAGCCAAACATTGGGCTAAATAAGCAACTCTTTTTGTGTGTCCGTAAGTATAAGGGTCCCTAATTTCCAAAACCTTTCCCAAAGCCTCTAAAGAATTTACTACTAATTCTAAACGTTCTCTTTCCAGATGAGCATAAGCAGTCATATCTCGGGTTATTCCCATCGTGCCAATAATTTTACCTTCTCTATTATACATAGGAATTTTTGTGGTAATTACCTGATTCCATCTTCCATCAGGAAGCAAAGTCCGCTCAATCTTTCCTACTATTGGTTTTCCGGTTCTTAAGACATAATTATCATCTTCAAACATCTGTTTTGCCTGTTCATAAGGGAAAAAATCAAAATCTGTCTTGCCAATTATTTCTTCAGGAGGTCTTTTCATTCCTTGAAGATAGAATTTGTTTACTTTGATAATTCTATTTTTTCTATCTTTAAAATAAACAGCATCAGGAATATTATCTAAAAGATTCTGTAAGAAATCTCTTTCTAAAGCTAATTCCTCTTCTATTTTTTTATGTTGAGTTATATCCTCAATTATTCCTTCCATAAACTCATTATGATTTTTTCTCATTAAGAAAGCAGATATCGCTACCCAAATTTTTCTTTTATTTTTCTTTAAAAATAATGCCTCAAAAAATTTCACCTTCTTCTTTTTTTTAAGAAGAGAAAAGAAATTCTCTTTTTCTTGAGAAGAGACAAAAAAAGAAGAAAAACTTTTAGACTCCAGCTCTTTCTTGGAAGAATAACCAAGGATTTTAACAAAAGCAGTATTAGAAGCAAGAAAATTTTGATGAGGTGAAATTGTATATTTAAAAAAACCTATCCCTATCTGATTTATTATAGAAAGATTAAGAGAGAATTTATTCCTTTTCATGGATAATATTTTAAATCTTCTGTTTATCTAAATCAACCAAAACTTTCTCCAATACCAAAAGAAATTCTTCCAGTTTTTTGTAATTTAATTTTTCATAAGTATCCTCTTCGGTATGATAATAAGGGTTGCGGTAAAATGCAGTATCTGTAAGCATCACCGCCGGGAATCCTTCCTTCCAGAAAGACCAATGATCAGAAAAATCTACTCCCACAACTATGGAAGGACCTATAAAAATCTGAGCAGGAAAGGAAGTCTTTTTAAAACTTTGATAAATCTTTTTAGCTAAATTTTTTGATTTATAATTTCCCACTATACAGATAAAGTTTCCTTGATGGGGATAAAAAAAATTTAAAAAAGGAGGAAAACTTTGAGAATGAGGGGCATCTGTGTAATAGCCCACCATTTCCAAAATAATTGCTGCTTTAATTTTTTCTTTATTCTTTTTAGCTTGCTTTACATAGACTCTACTTCCCATCTCTTCAGTTTTAAAAAAAGGAGGTTCTTCATTTACAAAAGCAATAAATTTAAATTTATGTTTTACTTCTTTTGGGTAAAATCTTTTTGCCAATTCAATCATTACCGCAACCGAAGATGCATTATCATCAGCACCAGGATTAAAACAACTATCATAATGAGCACCAACAATAATTACTTCTTGTGTTTTTCCTTCTTTAACAGCAATGATATTTTTTACCTCCTTACCTGAACAAAAATATGATTGGAAATTTAGCTTGTATCCTATGTTTTCAAACTTTTCACTAATATAGAAAGCTGCTTTTTTTAAATTTTCATAACTAAAAATATTGCGATCTCCAATTTGAGAGGAAAGAATATATACGTGTTTTTCTAAAGCTTCTATAAGATTATTCCTCATTCTATTTGAGGAAGGCGTAAAATAAAAATAATACCTAAAATCATGAAAGGAATTATACTTAAGAAAGCTATCCGATAACTGACACTGCCCCAAGAAGAAAAAAAGAATAAAATTATACTCCAGAAAACCGGTCCCACAATTGCAGAAAAGTATCCAGCTAAATTAAACAAACCGAAAGCCTCCCCAATTTTATCTGAAGGTATAATTTTGGTAACTAAAGCACGCATTACTGTCCAGCTTGCTCCCAAAGCCGCTCCTCCCAGAATTCCTATGAATTTAATCAAAAAAGTTGAAGTAGAAAAAATAGCACAGAGTAAAACAAGTATCCAGATAAAAAATACCCCTATTAAAGAATTTCTGTATCCGATATAATCGCTTATAAAACCGGAGAGAAAACTTCCCAAAATCGCAAAGAATGTAGAAAAAATAAGAAAATTAACTACCTCTTCATTGCTTAAACCAAATACCTTAATAGCATAAACGGACATAAAAAGAATTATTGTATTGACAACACATAATCCTAAAAAAATTCCTTTTAAAAAATTTAACAGATCTTTCACCTGAAAAATTTCCTGGAGCATAAATTTAAATTTCTTAAAAATTTTTTTTATTTCCTCCCTATTTAAAGAAAATTCACCAGCTTCCCTCTTCTCTTTCACAAAAATCATACATGGTAGAGAAAAAACAAAAAACATAATACTGGTAAATAAAAAAACTGCCTGATATCCATAATGGGCATAAATTGGTTTGGTAAAGTGAAGTGCAATAAGTGCTCCAGAATAACCGAAAACTCTTCCTATTCCTGAAATTAAACCTATGCGGGAGGGGTGAGCAATATGAATAAGTAAAGAATTATAAAAAACAACTGCTTCTTGTGTCCCAAAATTAGCTATAGCAAAAAATACCAAACTTAAAAAAGGATTTCCGAATACTGCTAAAAGTGCTGTAGAAATTATCGCTAAAAGAGTGAAATAAACCAAAAAAGATTTATACTTTTTCCTCATATCTGAAATTGTTCCTAAAAAAGGAGAGGTAATTGCCACAAGAAATAAAGAAATTCCGAAAAAGAGACTGTAAATAATCTCAGGAATTTTTTTCTCTAAGGTTATCCAGCGAACAAAATAAAGAGAAGAAATGTTTAAAACAAAAAATTGATTTGCTAAATCATAAAAAGCCCAGGCTAAGATAGGAAAATATTTCTTCAATAAACTCACACAGATTTTTACTCACTTAATAAAGAATCTATTTCTTTTACTGCTTTCTTCCACAGATTTTTTGCTTTCAGAATAATTTCAACCACCTCTCTAACCGCACCTTTTCCACCTTCCTTTTTAGTAGTATAAATAGCCTGTCTTTTTACCTCAGAGGGAGCATTTTTCACTGCAACCGGAAATCCTACTTCTTTCATTATACTTAAATCAATTAAATCATCTCCTACAAAGCAAATCTCTTCCTTTTTTACTTTATACTTTTCTATTAAATAACCAAGTATCTTTCTCTTAGGCAATATCCCTCCAATTACTTCTCTTACCTTCATATCTTTAGCTCTTTTCTCCAAAATAGAACTTTTTTTTGCACTTACAAGAACAGTATCTATTCCCATTTTACTTAATAAAAATATTCCCAATCCATCATAGACATTAAAAATCTTCCATTCTCTATCTTTGTTATCATAAATTATACTTCCCTCAGTTAACACCCCATCAACATCTAAAACTAACAATTTTACTTTTTTAAAATTAGCAATTTGCATATGTCAGATTAAACCTGCCGAAACCAAATCCTGAATATCAAGCATCCCCACACATTTTCCCTTTTTATCTACCACAGGAACCTCATCAATCTTTTTTGACTCCAGTATTTTTAAAGCATAGGAAGCTAAATCATCCTCTTTTACAACTACAGGATTCTTTGTCATCACCTCTTTTATTTTTTTCTCCAAAATATGAGGTTCGTTTTTTAAAAATAACCTTCTTAAATCTCCATCAGTAAAAATTCCTACAAGCTTCTTCTTTTTATCTACTACCGATGCCGCCCCTGCATGTGAGGAGGTAATCTTTAGGAGTGCTTCTTTGATAGGGGTATCCTCATAAACTACAGGGTTAAATTTTCCTTTGCGCATTATGTCTTTTACTTTAAGAAGGAGTTTTCTTCCCAAAGACCCCCGAGGATGGAAAAAAGCAAAATCTTTTCTTTTTAAACCTTTCATCTTTTGCAAAACTATAGCTATAGCATCACAAATTGCCAACATTGCGGTAGTAGAAGCTGTAGGAGCTAATCCTAAAGGACAGGCTTCTTTTTTTACCTTTACATTAATCACTGTCTCTGAATACTTAGCCAAATTTGATTTTTTATTTCCCGTAATAGCAATTATTTTTGAACCAATCTTTTTAATAAAAGGAATTAAATTTTTTATCTCCTCTGTTTCTCCACTATAAGAAAGAATCACAACAACATCTTCCTCTCTTATTCTTCCCAAATCCCCATGCACAGCTTCTGCCGGGTGCAACCAAAAAGAAGATATTCCAAAACTGGCTAAAGTAGCAGAAAATTTCTGTCCAATGATACCTGCTTTCCCCATTCCTGTCACAATCACATATCCTTTGGAATGAAAAATTAACTTTACTGCTTTAACAAATTCTTTATCTATTCTCTTCTCCAAAGAAGCTAAAGCATCCTTTTCAATATCAATTACCTCTTTTGCCCAATTTACAATTTTTTCCTCTTTATTCTTCATCCAAAACCTTTTTTATCTTTAAAACTCTTTTTAACAATCTCTCTACCTGATAAAGGGAAAAAGAGGTAGCCTTATCGGATAAAGCCTCTTGGGGCCGAGGATGAACCTCTAAAAATAAACCATCGCATCCACAGGCAACTGCTGCCTGTGAAAAGGGAAGAACAAATATTCTGTCCCCCCCACTTACACCTTTGTTTTGCGATGGCTTTTGCAGAGAATGTGTAGCATCAAAAATTACCGGATACCCGAATTTTTTCATAATTAAAAGTGAACGAAAATCAACAACTAAATTGTTATAACCGAAGCAGGTTCCACGCTCTGTAAGTAAAATCTTCCTGTTGCCTGCAGAATTTATCTTCTCAATCACATATTTTACATCATAAGGACTCATAAATTGAGCCTTCTTTATATTAATTATTTTTCCCGTTTTTGCTGCCTCAAGGATTAAATCTGTCTGACGCGTCAGAAACGCAGGAATTTGAATAATATCTAAAACATCCTTTACATATTTAACCTGACTGACGCAATGAATATCACTTAAAATAAAAATATCTAACTTCTTTTTAATCTTCTCTAAAATCCTCAATCCTTTCTTTAATCCTGGGCCACGAAATGAAGAGATGCGTGTGCGATTAGCTTTATCAAAACTCGCTTTAAAGATAAAATTTACCGGATAAAAAGAGGTGATTTCTTTAAGATATTGAGCAATTTCAAATGTAAGTTTTTCTGATTCTATTACACAAGGACCAGCAATAAAGATAAATCTTTCCTTTAATTTTTTAAACTCTAACATTTTCTCTTAAAATTCTCTCTACCTTAGCTAAATCTTTTTCTGTATCTACTCCATGACACTCAAAAGAAGTTGTAATAACCTTAATTTTATATCCTGCCTCAATCACTCTTAATTGTTCCAACTTTTCCATTTTCTCCAGATAGGAAGGACCTAAATTTTTAAAAGTAAAAAGAAAATCCTTGGTATAAATGTAAATTCCAATATGCTTATAATAATCTGCTTCTTTGTTTTCTGAATAAGGAATAGGTAAGCGAGAAAAATAAAGAGCGAAATCATTTTTATCGGTAACAACCTTTACCACATTAGGATCTTCAATTTCACTGGAATCGGTAATTTTCTTTTTTGCTGTAGCCATAACTAAAGAAGAATCCTCTTTCATCGTCTCTATTAAACTATCAATCAAAGATGGATGAATTAAAGGTTCGTCTGCCTGAATATTAACTACAAATCTTACATCCATCTCTCTTACTGCCTCAGCAACTCTATCTGTTCCTGAAGTATGCCGGGAAGATGTAAGGATAACTTCAGCGCCAAAGCTTTCTGCTATTTTTTCCAATTTTTCATCATCACAAGCGATAATCAATTTATCCAAAAGAGCTGCTTTTTTAGCATTTTCCCATGTCCACTGGATAAGAGGTTTCCCTAAAAGAGGCAGAAGAAGTTTATAGGGAAGACGAGTTGATTTTAATCGTGCTGGAATTACTCCTACTACTTCCATTATCCATTCATTCTTTCTGCATTTATCTTTGTAATTTTAATTTTTTCTTCAATCTCACAAAGACTAACTGCTGCCGGACCAAATTTACCAACAACAATTCCCGCACATAGATTAGAGATAATTGCTGCCTCCAGAAATGAAGCTCCTGCAAGAAGCGCTAAGGTAAAAGTTGCAATTACTGTATCTCCAGCTCCAGTAACATCAAATACCTCTAAAGCATATGTGGGAATATGCCAGATTTCTTTTTCTAAAAAAAGACGCATCCCCTCTTCCCCCAAAGTAATCAAAAGACAAGAAGGTTTTAATCTCTCTTTAAGAATCTTACCTAAAAGATTGATTTCTTCTTTTGACTTTATCTTCATATTTGCCGCTGTTTGTGCTTCTTTAAGATTGGGGGTTAAAGCAGTAACATTTTCATAATAATCAAAATGCTCTTCCTTAGGATCAACGGTAATCACTTTATTATTCTTTTTGCTTAATCTTACAAGTTCTTCCACTAAGTAAGGGTTAATTACTCCTTTACCGTAATCTTCAATGATAACTCCATCAAATTCATTTATCATCTTACGAATATTCTTCAATATTTTCTGATTTAAAGCCAAAGAAAGAAATTCTCTTGATTCCCAATCAACTCTTACTACTTGCTGATGAGTGGCAACTATTCTTGTTTTTATTGTTGTGGGTCTCTTTTTATCTTTAACTATTAACTGGGTATTAATCTTTCTTTTTTTAATTACCTCTATCAATTTTTTCCCAAATTCATCATCTCCAATCACTCCACATAAATATACATCTGCTCCCAAGGAAACTAAATTATTTGCTACATTTACCGCTCCGCCTCCCAAAAAACTTTCTCTATTTGCCCATACAACTGGAACAGGCGCTTCAGGAGAGATTCTTTCTGCCTGTCCAAAAATATAATGGTCTAAAATTAAGTCTCCAACAACAAGAACCTTTTTATTTTTAAAATTTTTAACTATCCTTCTTAACCTTTCCCTTTTTACCTGCATAAGCTGTATTTTATCACAGAATAAAAAGAGAGCAAATTAAATTTAAAGTTTTGATTGCAAATAAATTAGACAATTGTTAAAATTAAAGTAATGGTTAGTTTTGAGGAATTTTCTAAATTGGATTTAAGAATTGGCAGGATTTTAGAGGTTCAGGATATTAAAGGAAAAGACAAATTGTACCTGCTTAAAGTAGATATTGGTGAAAAAATAATACAAATTGTTGCCGGGATAAAAGCTTTTTACAAAAAGGAAGAGTTACTCAATAAATTAATCGTTGTTTTAACTAATTTAGAACCTAAAAAAATTGCCGGGATAGAATCTTGCGGAATGCTTCTTGCAGCAGTAAAGGATGATAAATTAACTCTCATTGGTCCTTATCAAGAGATAGAAGTAGGTAGTAAAATCAAGTAGTTAAAATCTATAAATAAAACCTACCCTGAACCAGGAAGGATTCGCCTTTATCCCGCCGGTTGTAAAGTAATCTTCGTTAAATATATTTGTCCCTTCAATAAAAAAGGAAAGGTTTTTATTTAATGATTTTGTGACTTTTAAATCTACCTTCCAATATTTTTTTCTTGAGATAGGTTTGCAAAACTGGGTAATAAATCTAATCTGCCAACTCTTTATAAAAAGAAGAATGGTCTGGCTAAGTTTATGCTGGCAATAATCAAATAAATATTTGGAATAATTAAAGGGTGAATTTGATAAATCAAGATAAGTATAATCTAAAATCAACTTTTGTTTTTTGTCCCATTTTATATAGAAACTGGCTCCTTTTGCTTTTATTTTTTTTACATTTTCTGCCTGCCAAGAAAAGGATTCTTTCTCCTTTACCCAGTCAATAGCATCCTTGTGTCTTCTTAAGAAAAAAGATAATTTCAAAAGCAAAGAATTTAACCTTTTTTCTATTCTCGTCTCAAAACTATTTATCTTCTCTGGAGAAAGAGCGGGATTTCCTTTATTTGCTGGAGAGCTATAGTAAAGTTCGGTAAAGGAAGGATAGCGGAAAGAGCGAGAGAAAGAAAATATTAAATTAAACCAATTAAGATTTACATTGTTTTCTAAAAACGCACAATAATTTAAATCATATTTTGGAGTATAATTAACTTTTAGGAAAGGATTTAAAGAAAAAAGATTTTTTTTAAATTTTCCTTCAAAAAATAAAATATTTTTTAACCGACTGTGTTTATCTAAACGGGAAGATTTAAGTCTATCTCTTTTTATTTCATAACCTAAAGAAAAGTCTTCATTTATTTTTAACAAAGTATGCACCCCATAAGTATAGGTGCGATGAAGATTAAAGTAAAAGGAAGGGTTGTGTCTGTCCAGAATAAATTTATCTTTAAAATAGCGAAAATAGACTGTGTTTTTTAAATTCTCTATTGAACTTTTTAGGCGAAAAAATATCTGTCTTAGATGTTCTTCCTCAAAAGGAAAGAAAGAAGAATAAAAGCTATCCGCACCGAATGATTTCTCCTGATAAGCAAAAAAGAAATCATTTTTTTCTTCTATCAAAGAATTAAAAGTGAAAGTATAAATTTCAAAATCAGTATTCTCTCGAGCTCCACTTGATTTAAGATGAGAAAAAGAAACTCTATTTTTTGTATCCAGAAAACCATAATTTAAAGAAAAGGCATTTTTGATTAACTGGTGCTCTCCCCACAAGTTTTTAAAGATAAAGCCTTCTTCTTCAGGTTTTTTTATTTTAAAATTTAAAGATAAAGAAGTCTCTTTTATATCTATTTTTTCTAAATCAAATTCTGTAAGAGGTATCTCTAAATTAAAATGTCCTGTCTGGGGATGATTAAATAAAATACCATCTAAAAAAATAAAATTATCTTCAAAATTAGCCCCTCGGATAAAAAGGTCTTGTGCGATTCCAAAATCATTTCTTTTTCTCAGCTCTAAGGAAGAAGGATACTCTAAGATTTCCTGAGGTGTCTCAAAAATAAAGTTTTCTTTCTCAAAATAAAAATCCTTCTCTACTCTGATAGGAGGCAGTTCAATCTTTTGGGAATGAGCAAAAGAAAACAGAATCTCTATTGTTTGTATAAAAAATATAAAAAATATTTTTAAAAGTTTCACAAACTCTGCCTGAATACTTGAGGATTAACAATTTTTTCCATCTCTCCATTATCTTTTCTGACAAGCAAATGTCCAAATTCATCCAAAGCAGAAGCTATTCCCTCAATTTTTTGATTGTTCAAGATAACCTCTACCTTTTTCCCTAAGGTAATATTATATTTATGCCATTTTTCTAAAATATAAGATTTTT
>CAZBLX010000010.1:0-15154 GCA_964492865.1 uncultured Planctomycetia bacterium
AATTAACTTCTTTTCTTTCTATGGTGATTTTTTCTTTCTGGGTGTATTTGGTATTGTTTCCTGAATCTTTAATCTTTTTCTGAAAATTTCCATCCACAAAATTTCCTACTAAATAATTGTCTGATGAAGTTATATAAATTCCGTATCTACTGCTATTGGTAGAGTTAATTCTGTTAGAGGAGATAAGATTTTGCTCTGAAGATACAACTATCCCATCATATCCTGCTCCTACATTGTGGATTAAGTTTCCTACTATACTGTTGTTATTACTGTTGTCCCATCCTAATGTCTCTATACTTATACCGTGATCTGCTACTTCTGTAATAAGATTAGAGGTGATAAGGTTGAAACTGGAATCGTAGAGACTAACCCCAGGACCATCAGCAGTGCAGTTTGAGATAAGATTAGAGGAGATTATATTATAAGCTGAGCCACCGTTAAGAAGAATTATTCCCCTAACACCTCCCGGACCACATCTATACTTAGTGGAGATTTGATTTGCTAAGATAAGATTATGTGAGGACTCAAATAACCATATACCTCCGTCAATACTAATATTTCCTATTATAAGAGTATTTTCCCAATCATATAAAAAAATAGCCCCGAACGCATTATTGGACGATCTTGTATAATAAAAGTGATTACCACAAATAATGTTATTATAAGAAGCAGCATTTAGAGAAAAATCTCCAATATGAGCTTCACCAGCAAAAAAATTGTGGGAGAAGATATTATAACTACTGTTATTGTATAGCA
Source organism: uncultured Planctomycetia bacterium (assembly GCA_964492865.1). Taxonomy (GTDB): domain Bacteria; phylum Omnitrophota; class Gorgyraeia; order Duberdicusellales; family 4484-171; genus CAZBLX01. Next base: position 757 of record CAZBLX010000010.1, read on the forward strand.
TTATATATCCATCAGACCATATAGAGGTAATTGTAGAATAATGTGTATTGTATAATCTGATGCAATGACCACCAGAAATTCTTAATTTAGAAATAAGAACTCTTGATACTGAATCCAGCTTTATAGCATCCCCACTTGTTTTTAGTAATGTCCCCGCACCTGTCCCAATTAAAGATTTATTGGAATCGTCTATTCCATCTGAACTTCCATCATCAAAAACAATTGGTGAGGAGAGATTATATGTTCCCTCTAAGAGATACACCACCCCTCCATTGCTGCCCAAATCATCAATTGCTTTCTGAATTTCTTCCTGGTCATCTGTTCCATCACAGGTATAGTCGGCACGGGGATTGGAACAAATTCCACCATTACAGGTTGTATCTAAGGAATCATAAGCAGCAACAATTCTTGTGGCTACAGTTTTCTGTCCTCCTCCTTTTACTGCTCTCCATTTTTCTCCATCATAATAATAAAGGGTGTTATCTCTCCTGTTGAAAAATATATCTCCTTCCTGAGCAATTGTTTGCCATTCTGAGCCGTCATAATAAAGAAGTGAACTTCCATCAAAATAGAGATCACCCTGGGAAGGATTAGAAGGAGGAGTTGTGCTTTGAGAAACAGGTTTAAACCTTAAAGCTTGATTTTGATGGATATTTATATTTCCATTTACTTTAAGTTTGTTAATATTCTGGCAGAAACAGAAAAACGTATTCCAGAGAAAGATAAAAATAAAAAATATCACCCATTTTGTTAGATTTAATTTTTTCTTACTTTTCATTAAAACCCCTTAATTTATATAACAATCTCAAGTTTTATGTCAAGTTATATAAGATGGACACAAATATATCAGGAATCAAGTTATATTACTCCTTAAATAAAAAGATGGAAAGAATTAAAATTGGGAACAAGCATCAATTTTGAGAAGATAATCATCAGAAAAAGTTATTTTTGATTTAAAAATAAATTGCTATAATAATTTTTGAGAATGATTAATCTATTAAGCAATGAAGTTAAACAAAAAGTATTAAGAAGAAGAAGAGAAATTCTTTTTACACGAATTTTGTTTTTTTTAATTATTTGTGTAGGGATACTTGCCTTGGTAAGTTATTTTTTGCTTAATATGTGGGAAAATAGGAGTAGAAAAATACTGACTAAAATTGTAGGAGATAGGGAAGAGGCAAGAAGAGCAGCAAAAAGGATTGATGATCTGAAGTTTTCATTAAATCATTTAGAAAAAGAATGGAAGATATATAAAAATTTTTCCTCACGGGAGGTAATCTGGCATGAGAAACTTTCTCAATTGCAGAAGATTATTCCTGAGGAGATGTGGATAAGAGAATTTTCTTTTGATATTTTGCAGGGAAGACTTTCTTTAAAAGGGTCTTTAATTAATCTTACCAATAAAAATCTTACCTATTTTTTAGGTGAGTTTGTCAATAATATAAAAAATACCGCTTTTTTTAAAGGCTTCAGAAAAGTGATGCTTTCTAAAGTAAGGAGACGCCAGGAGGAGAATTTTGAGATAATGAATTTTGAGCTGGATTTTATTTTAACAGATTAAGTGATGGAGAGGCGTATAGTTAATATAATCTTATTAGTATTTTTTATAGGAATTTTTTGTGTATCAGGTTTTTTTTTGCATTCTAAAATAGAAAAAGTAAGAAAAATCAGAAGGGATATAAAAAAGGTAAAAAAAGAATTAGTTGGATTTGGAGATTATCAGGAGAAATTGAAAAGTTTAGAGAATAAAGTTTCTTACTGGAAAGATAAAGTAGAGAAAGAAAAAGAATATCTTTTTTGGAAAGATGATATTTCTTTATTCATTAAAGAGATAACAAAAATAGCCAAAATTCTTTCTATAGAATTCTTCTCTATAGACTCTCACCCTTCCAAAAAAATTGCTACTTTTTCTGATTTGGGAATGAGTATTGAGAAGATGCCTCTTTCTATAAGTATGCGGGAGAATTTTTTTAAATTGGTAGAATTCTTGAAAAAAATAGAAAATCTTGATAGGTTTGTTAAAATAGAAAAGATAAGAATAGAATCAGAGAAGGAAGATATTTATCATCATCAGATAAGACTGATGGTAAGTGGGTTTGTATTAAAAAAAGAAGAATGAGATTCTTTATATTATTTTCTTTATGTTTAACCTTCCTCTATAGTTATGCTTCTGAAAAAATGAGAGATCCATTTGTTTCTTTAGAAAAATTACTTTTAAAATCCGTATCCGATAAATCAGTAAATGTTCCTAAAAAAAGAAGTGGAGAGATAGAAAAGCTTCTTAATGCTTTGAAATTAGAAGGTATAATTTATTCTCCTCAAAATCCCCGGGTAATTATTAGCGAGAAAATATTAAAAGAAGGTGATAAAATCAGAGAATTTACGATTAAAAAAATTCTTCCTCATAAGGTTATTCTTCAATATGGAGAGAAAGAAGTGGAGTTAAAGATAGAAGTTCCTTCTTTTAAAAATGCCTTGGGGTCTCAAAAGATAGAGAAAAAAAGAGAAGAGACAAGTTTCAAGATGAATTTGCCTTTAGGATTTTAGAAGATGAATAGAAGAAAAATAATTTTAATTTTGATTTTAACTGTTTTTATGATGAGTTCTGTTCAGCTTTTTTCAGAAGATAAAGAAAAAAAAGAAAAGAAAAAAGAAAAAAAAGAAAATCTTCTTACTCTGGATTTTAAAGAGGCGGACATTCGTGATGTACTCAGGGCTTTAGCAGAAGTAGGGAAAAAAAACATTGTAATTAGCTCGCGTGTGAAGGGGAAAATAAGTATTAATTTAAGAGAAGTTAACTGGAAAGATGCTTTGGAGATGATTCTTTCTACCTATGGATTAGTTGCTGATTATCGGAAAAATTACATAAGAATATTAACTTTGGAAGAATTAAGAAGAGAGGAGGCAAATTTACCTTTAGAGTTAAAAGTAATTAATCTTAAATATGCTGATGCAGAAAGTATAGCTGAAGTTGTGGAAGATTTTATAAGTGAGCGGGGAAAGGTGGAAGTGAATATTTCTACAAATACTATAATCGTAAGTGATACAAAAATCAATTTGGAAAAAATTGAAGAGCTTATTCAACAATTAGATATACGCCAGCCTCAAATTTTTATTGAAGCGATGCTTTTAGATGTGAAGGTTTCTAATGAAGAGCAGTTAGGAGTGGAGTGGTCAGTATTAAAAGAAAGTAAAGGAGCTACGCATGATGAACAGACTCTTTATCGGGGTGCAGAAGTAGATTTAGCTGCTTCAGGAACAATGCTGGCGATAAGATATGGAAAAAGTATCTTAGATAAAACTGATTTGGATGCTTTGGTAAATTTATGGTGTCATAATAAACAGGCAGAAATTTTGGCTAACCCACGTGTTTTAACCTTAGATAATCAAGAAGCCGAAATCAGTCTTACAGAAGCAATACCCTATGAGCAGACTACAATCACAGATGAGGGAACATATACAGTTACTCAGTTTACAGAGGCAGGGGTAAAATTGAAAGTCAAGCCTCATGTAACCGGAGATTTAATTACAAGTAATATTGTTTTAGAGGAAAGTATTTTTACGGGACTGGTGGGCGATCAACCAGCAATTGATAAAAGGACAGCAACATTGAATATGGCAGTAAGAAGTGGAGAGACAATAGTTATTGGAGGTTTAAGAAAAAGAGATACAACAAAGACTGTAGATAAAATTCCTGTTTTGGGAGATATACCTTTAATTGGAAATTTATTTAGAAGAAAAACAAAAACAATCACTGATTCTGAACTTCTTCTGTTTCTTACTCCTTACATTATTACCCAACCGACAATGAGCGCACAGGATAGAGAGAAACTTAAAAAATTTGAGGAGTTTAAATATCCAGAAATAAAAAAAGGAGAAATTAAACCAATGAAGTTACCTAAAATAAAATGATTTTTCCTATTTTAATAGTTATTTTTAAACTTTCTTTATTTACCTGTGATGCGGATGAATTGAGAGAATTAATAATAGAGAATAGTCTTCTGTCGGAAAGGATTAATAGATTAGAGAGAAAGGCAAATTTATTAGAAGAGAGAGTTTTAAATTTATCTCTTTTTAAAAAAGAAGAAAGATATAAGGAGGATTTAGAGTTTCTCAAAAAAGGTTATCAATTAGCTTCAGAGAGAAAGTATAAAGAAGCAATTACTTTTCTAAAGAAAGTTTTAAACTCTCCACGTTATGCTTTTTTTGCTTATTATAATTTAGGATATGTTTATACTCAGCTTGAGGAATATGAAAAGGCTGCTGATTGTTTTGAGAAAAGTTTGTACTTCAGGGAGGATAAAGATGCTTATTATAATTTGGTGGTAATTTATCTTTATCATTTAAAGAATTTTAAAAAAGCACAAAATTACTACAGGAAATATTTAACACTTAAAGAATAATGTCTTTGTTTTCTTTAAATTGTTTAGGTCTGGATATCGGTGAATTTAGTATTAAGTTAGCTTACTTTAAAAAAAACAGACTATTTTACTTTTCAGAAAGATTTAAAACCCCTCGTCCTTCTAAAAAAGTTATTATTGATACTATTTTGAATGGTTTAGCTAAATTAAATTATAAAGAAAGATTTGTAGTGACTTCTCTGAAAGGAGAAGCGGTAAATTTGCGTTTTATAACTTTTCCTTTGATGAGTAGATCAAAACTTTTAAATGTTTTGAAATTGGAAATAGATAAGTATCTACCTTTTAAAAGAGAAGAAGTTATTTTTGATGTAGAAATATTAAAAAGAGAAAAACGGAAAATGTCTGTGCTTATTGTAGGGACGAAGAATTTTATTGTTGAAGAAAGGTTAAGTATTATAAAAGAAATTGGTTTGGAGCCTTACTTGATTACTACAGATTCTTTAGCCTTGATAGAAGCTTTTAAAAGAAGTAAGCTTTATAAAACAGAGACAATAGCACTTTTGGATGTAGGTTATAGTTTGAGCAAATTAATATTAATAGAGAAAGGTATGCCTTTTTTCTCCCGAGAGATAAAAATAGGTGACAGTCAATTTCTTACATCTCTTTGTGAAAGATTTAATATTGATGAGGAGAAAGCTCAAGAGTTGAAAAAAGAGCTTGTGCCTGATTCAAAAGAGGTAGAGTTAGTCTTACAGAGAGACTTTAAGAAGTTAGCCGAAGAAGTGCAGATCTGTTTTGATTATTGTGAATATAGTTTTAAAAAAAATCCTTCCTTTCTTTGTATTAGCGGAGGAGGAGCAAAATTTCCTTTTCTGAAAAATTTTCTCTCTCAATATCTTAATGTTTCTGTTTACGACTGGGATTTATTGGAAGAATTTAAAGTTCAATCTCCTCACGATAGACTTCTTTTTAATACTGTGATAGGATTGGCGTTATTAGGCAGGTAATCAAAAATTTAATTTTTTTAATAATCTTTCTATTGCCAAGTTGGCTTTTTTAAGAAGTAATTTTAACTTTTTTATTTTATTTTCTTTCTCCTTAATTATTTTCTCCTTTTCTGAGAGCTTCTTTTCTAAATATTTTATTTTCGTATTGAGAGTTTCCAATTCCTTTTTCAAAATCTCTTCCAAATAAGCATATTTTTCTTCTAAATTTCTAATTTTTTCTTCCTTTTCTTTCAGGTCTTTTTTTAAATAAGCTATTTTTTCCTTCAGAAGAGAATCCTGTGGGAAGAGAGAAAGAGATGACAAGGTAAAAAATAAAATAAAAATTATATTAATTTTTGAAAATTTTTTCATACAGGCTTAAGTATAGAATAAAGAAGAAGAGAAGTCAAGTATATACACAGGATATGCATTGTTAAATTTAAGGTTAATTTGAAAAAGAAAAAGGGATATATTATAATTTAAGTGATGCAGGAAGAGATATTTGTTGATGTACTTACCCAGGCTTTTAACCGTCGATATCTTTACGATTATCTTCCTCCACTTTTGAAGAGAGCAGAAAAAGAGAGGCTTTCTATAGGTATATTAATGATAGATATGGATAATTTTAAAAGAGTTAATGATGACTTTGGGCATTTAGTGGGAGATAAGGTTCTTAAAGAATTGGTGAAAATTTTAAAAAAGAATCTGCGGGAGCAGGATAAGGTGATAAGATATGCAGGAGATGAGTTTATTATTGTTGTTGAAAATGGAGAGATTTCTTATCTGAAAAAAATAGCAACTCGAATCAAAGAAGAGGTGGAAAAAGCTGTGTTTGAGAATAATATTAAGTGCACAATAAGTATAGGTATAGCTCGTTATCCTCAGGATGCAAAATGTCTGGAGGAATTAATAGAGCTTGCCGATCAAGCTTTATATTTTTCTAAAAGAAGAGGAAAAAACAAACTTTATCTGATTTCTGAAGTTAAAAAGGAAGAAATTGCTTTAAAGCTTGCCAAAACTTTATTTCCTTGCAAAAAGTTTATTGGGCGAGAAAAAGAGATATTGGAGGCAAAAAGATTTTTTGATAAAGCATTAAATGAATACAGACCATTTTGTTTTTTTGTAAAAGGTGATCAGGGAATAGGTAAAACACGTTTTCTTAACCAGATAAACAATTATTTTAAAAATAAGTGTTTTTATTTTTCTTCTGTTGGTGATAAGGAAAAGATAAAAATTCCCTATTATCTTATCACGGAAGCAATTGAGAATTTTATTAAGCAACAGAAAAAAGAATTTATAAAAGAAATAGCCACTACTCTTTCTCCACAGACTATAAGTCAACTTTCCCCCTTTTTTCCTCAATTAAAAGAAATCTTAGAGATTACATCTTCACAAGAAAAAATTAATTTGGATCAACGGTTTTTTTTATTTAAAGCATTTAGAGACCTGATTCTGGCTTTTTTAAGAAAAAAAGCCGTTCTTATATCTTTTGATAATCTTCATTATGCAGATATAGCCACTTTAGAGTTAATTTATTATTTTCTTAAATCTCCTCATCAGCTACCCTTACTCATCAATGGAGCTTATATTTCTCAAGAGTTAAAAGATGCACAAATTCCTCTTTTAGAAATTTTGAATAATTTTCGTAAGGAAGAAAGATTTAAGGAGATAATTCTGGAAGGATTTAATCAGGAAGAGATAAAAGAAATGATTGAGGCAATTTTTCCTGGGCTTGTTCTTCCTGAGGTATTTATAGAAAAAATAGAGAGAATTACTTCAGGCAACCCTTTTTTTGTTGAGGAAGTATTAAAGTTACTAATAGAAGAAAATATTATTGTTTATCAAGAGAATGAATGGCAAATAAAAGAGAAAGCAGAAAAATTAGATTTTTCATTTTCTATAGAAGAGATTATGAGGAGGAAATTGTCTACTTTGGATCCGGAGGTGAAAGAAGTTCTTTTTGAGGCAGCATTAATCGGACAGAGATTTGATGCGAAGACATTAAGTAAAGTGCATAATAGAGATGAAGGTTATATATTGGATGTATTAGAAAAAGCAAAAAGTATGCATTTGATAAAAGAGGATATTTCGGGAAATAATTTCTATTTCAATTTTGTTACTCCTCTTATAAAAGAGACTATTTCTACAGAAGCAGAGAAATCATCGGATATTAAAGAAAAAATAAATAGACAGGAATTTACTGTTTCATTATCTAAATACCAAAAATTACTTCAAGAATTTTCTGAAAGCATCTCTTCCCAAGATATAGAGAAATATCTGGAAGAATTAGCTTTAGAAGAACCTCTTGTAGAAGAAATATATTTAGATTTTCAAACAACTCAAGATATTTATGAGCTTATTCGGCTTATGGTTACATCTATTAAAAATATCCGGTTATTTCCTCCTACTAATTCTGTAAGAGTTAATCTTTTAAAAAATTCATATCAGCTATTAAAGAAAATTTTAGATAAAATAGAAAGGATAAATTTTGAAGTTGTGGAGGAAAAGCTTTTTGTAAATGGAAAAGTATTTTCTAAAAAAGAAGGAGGTTATCTTTATATAGATTATTTTCTGTCGTTATTAAAAGAATTTAATATTTCTTCTATAGGAATTTATAAAGATGTTCAGGAACAAGAATTTAATCTATTTTTAGAAGGATTAAGTTTTCCCCCTCAAGAGATAGTTTCTCAAGGAGGATGGGGTAAATTTTTAAAAGACATGGTAGTTACTCATATCAAGATTAGAGAAAGCTATAAGGAAAAAGTTAAGAAAGAGAGAATAAAAGATGTAATGCTTTTAGATTATTTGGTAGGAAAAGGTCTAAATAAAGATCATTTTTTAGAGATACTTAAGGAATCGCCAGAGGAGATTGCTTATTTATTGAAGATGCTTTCTTCTCAAGAAGTTTCTGAGGAGAAATTTAAAATTATCAAAGAGAATATAAAACAGATAGTGGAGGAGATAAAAGAAATTTCTGCCTCTGAGGAATATTTAGGAAAGTTAAAGGAATTAGCTTCTTTACTTGATTCTCCAGTAAGAGAAAAAGTCTTTTCTGAGGAGGTAAAAAAGGAGATTTTGCCTTCAGCTGAAGAGGCAGAATCTGTAAATGTTGTGGATTTAGTAGAAAAGGAATTTATAGAAAGCAAAGGCTCGATATTGTCACTAAGAAATGTTATAAAGAATAATCTAAAAAGTATGACGAGAGAAGAAATATATCAAGTTTCTCAGAAATTGAAAGAGTTAGGGATTGATGGGGAGTTAAGCTCTTTCATTGTAGGAGATATTTCTTTTAAGGAAGTAAAAATAGATAAGAAGATAAAAATAGTAGAGGATATTTCTTCTTATGATGAATCTTTGCTGGATGAGGAGATTTTAAGAGACATATTTACTGAATTATTAAATCTAAAGAAAGAAAAAGAATTGATACATCTTTTAAGAACAATTTTTTTTAAAATAGAAGAAGGAGTTATAGAAAAGACACGCTTCTTAAATTTTCTTATTAATTTTACCAATTCTGCTTTTTTTGGTGAAAGAGAAGAGATGTCGTTTTTCATTTCTGTATTGTTGAAAGCTATTCTTATAGAAGAAGAAATAGTATTAAGGAACATATTCTATCTTTTGGGATATATAGTGAAGGAAATAAGTTATAGGTTGAATCAGAATTTAGATGAAGAAAATCTTAAATATTATGCTTTTATGGCTGAGCTTTTGGAAGTAATAAAAAAACGGAAAGAAAGGGAAAAAGATGAAGTATTGAGTAAAGAGATTGAGGGATGGTTGAGTGAATTTTATAGTAAAAAATTTATAGAAAATACACTTTTGCTTTTTGAAAAGTTTATAGACTCTGAAAAAACTGAGGATTTGAAGAGAATGATTATAAATTTAAAGGATACACTTTCTTTTCCGTATTTAATTGAATTAGTTTTTCAAGAAAAAGAAGAGAAGGATTTTGAGAGTTTTATTAAAAAAAGAAAGCTTTTTATTGTTTTAGAAAAGATAAAGGATTCTTTGGTTAAAGAGATATTTAATTTGATAAAAAAGAATGAAATTGTTATTACTAAAGAACTGATTCAATTTTTGATTTATGCAAAAGAAATAGAAAGTTTAGAAAAAATTTATTTTTCTACATCAGTCACCCCTCAATTGAAAGAAGAGATAGTCAGGGGTTTGAAGAAAATAGCTTCTTTTAAAGCAGAAGAGATATTAAAAAGAATATATAAAGAAGAGAAAGAGAAGAAATTGAAAGCTTTGATAGAGAGAGTATTAAAAAGATGAGTCCCTTTAGAAGATGCCCAAGGCTTTTAGGAGAGTTACTTAGAGCCAAAGGAGTAATAACTATTCAGCAGTTAGCAGAAATTTTAGAACTACAGGAAAATTTTTATAAAGATAAGCTCTTGGGAGAAATTGCCTTAAAATTAGGTTATCTTAAAAAAGAAGAATTAGACTTTTTTCTTGCTTTGCAGAAAGGTTATCCATATATAGAGATTCAGAATTATAAAGCCGACCCTCAGTTAATCAATCTACTTTCAAAAGAATTCTGTAAAAACAACAAAGTGCTTCCCTTAGAAAAAAACAAAAATCTTCTTACCGTAGCGATGAGTAACCCTTTGAATTATGAGATATTAGAAGAGATTCAGAGGAAAACACAACTGGTAGTCAAACCCTTACTTGTCTGGCCTTCACATTTAGAGGAGGTATTAGAGGGATTATGAATGATAAAAATAATAAAGAGAAAGCACATTTTGAAGATGAAGTTGCTGTTCTTGCTTCAAAAAAAATTCTTTTTGAAGCGATAGAAAAAAGAGCCAGTGATATTTTGATTGAGCCTCTTTTTGATGGTTTACAGATTCGTTACAAAATTGATGGTATATTTTATAAAATTCATCAGCTTCCCTTAGAACTCCATCCACGTATAGTTACCCATATTAAAGCTATTTCTAATCTAAATATTGCTGAACATCGACTTCCACAAGAGGGAAGATTTCGTCTTAAAAAGTTAGATGGTAAAGATGTGGATATCAGAGTTTCTGTTGTTCCCTCTACTTTGGGAGAGAAAATTGCTTTAAGGATATTTGATAGAGAAAATGTAGAGCTTAATTTGGATAGATTAGGTTTTGATGAAGTTTCTTTAAGGATTCTTAAAAAAAATTTAAAAAGAAGCTGGGGGATAATTCTTATCTGTGGACCTGCTGGAAGTGGAAAGACAACAACTTTATATTCCTGCTTGAAATTTATTGATTCTATTGAAAAAAACATAGTTACCATTGAGGATCCTATTGAGTATGATTTGTATGGAATAAATCAAGTAAATGTAGATGAGAAAATAGGGCTGACTTTTGCTTCTGTTTTAAGATCAGTATTAAGACAAGACCCAGATATTATTCTTGTAGGAGAAATGCGTGATACCGAGACTGTGGAGATAGCTTTAAGAGCCTCTTTGACAGGTCACTTAGTTTTATCTACTCTTCATACTACAACTGCTTCTGCAGCAATTGTGCGTCTGAAAGATATGGGAGCAGAGCCTTTTCTTATTGCTTCTTCTTTATTATGTGTATGTGCTCAGAATTTATTGAGAGTATTATGTGAATGCAAAGAACGTTTTAAACCTTCAGAAGAAATATTAGATTTGTTTAATTCTTATGGAATTAATATAGATAAGAATGTATTTCTTTATCAAAAAAAAGGCTGTTCAAGTTGTAATTATACCGGATACAGAGGAAGAAAAGCAATTGGGGAGGTGTTGGAAATTTCTCCTTCTATAAAAGAGATGATAAATGAAAAAGTTACAGAAAGAGAACTTCAGGAGATTGCTTTAAAAGAAGGTTTGAAGACTTTAAAATATAATGCTTTAGAAGAAGTGAAAAAAGGCATAACTTCATTAGAAGAGGTATTTAGAGTCTTAGAGTGATGAATGATGAAATTTTAACTTCATTAATAAAATTTTCTTGTGAATTAGATATTCCTTTAATCTCTCTTTCTAATTACAAAATACCAAGTAGAGTAATAAATTATATTCCCGAAGGATTTGCTCATTCACGCAAAGTCATTCCTCTGGCAGAAATTTGTTCTGTTTTGACTGTTGCTGTTTCTTCTGCTTCAAATCTTTTGTCTCTTTTGGATGATATAAAAACAATTAGTGGATGTGAAGTTTTGCCTGTGCTTTCTAAGGAAGAAGAAATAGTAGAGGCAATTCAGAAATATTATAGAAAGAGGGAAGAAGAAATTGAGGTGAAAAAGGTTAGTGAGGATTGGAAAGAACTTAAGGAAGGGGCAAAAAAACTTGAGGTAGCCTTCCTAAAAGAGGAAAAGTTTGATGTAGAAGAAGCAAAGAAACTTGCTAAGGATGAGAAGATAATAAATATGGTAAATTCTATAATTACGGAAGCTTTAAAATCAAGAGCAAGTGATATCCATATAGAACCATTTTCAGATGAAGTAAGGCTTCGGTATCGGATAGATGGGGTTTTACAGGAAATAAATAAGATAGATAAAAAATATGCTCCTGCTTTAGTTGCTCGGATAAAACTTATGTCCAAGATGGATATTACTATTAGACGTATGCCTCAAGACGGTCGTTTTACAGTGACTTTTCAGGGAGAGGATATTGATTGTCGTGTTTCTTCTTTGCCTACCCATTTTGGAGAAAAAATTGTTATTCGGCTTCTACATCGGATGGGAATAGAGTTGGATATTGAAAAATTGGGTTTTTCTTCTCATATATCAGAAACCCTTAAAAAAATTTTTAAATCCTCTCATGGAGTTTTTCTTCTCACCGGTCCTACAGGAAGTGGGAAGACTACAACCTTATATTCCTTACTTAACTTTTTGAATACTCCTCATAGAAATATTTTAACAATTGAGGATCCGGTGGAGTATAAGCTTTATGGGATTACTCAGATAAATGTAAAACCAGAAATTGGTTTAACTTTTGCCCATGTGCTTCGCGCACTTCTAAGGCAAGCTCCGGATATAATAATGGTGGGAGAAATTAGAGATTTAGAAACAGCACAAATTGCTTTAAAAGCTGCTTTAACCGGAAGTTTTATCCTTTCCACTTTACATACCAATGATGCACCTTCGGCGATTTCCAGGTTGAAAGATATGGGAGTAGAGAAATATTTAATTAGTGCGACTTTGATAGGAGTAGCAGCACAAAGACTTTGTCGAAGATTATGTTTTAGTTGTCGAGAGAAGGTGAAATTAAATACTCCTCTTTTGTTAGGAAAAAAAATTAGTAAAGATTATATCTACCAGAAGAAAGGGTGTCCAAACTGTAATTTTGCTGGATTTATAGGAAGAGTTCCTATTGGAGAAATTCTTCCTGTAGATAGAGAGATTAAAGAGATGATTTTAAAAGATGTTTCCTTAGATGAGATAAGGAATTATGCAAAGAAAAATTTAGGTTTTTTGAGCTTGCAGGAAGATGGAATTAAGAAAATAGAGGAAGGATTAACTACAATTGAGGAAGTTTTAAGAGTATCTTCCTGATTATGCCCACTTATACTTATATTTTACTTGATCCCTCAGGCAAAAAGATTAAAGGAGAGATAAACGCAGAAAATTACACTTCTGCATTAGATTTGCTTAAGAAACAGAATAAAATCATATTTTCTTTAAAAGAGAAAAAAACATTTCTTTTTAAAAAAATAAAAGTCTCCTCCAAAGACTTGGCAATATTTTTCAGGCAACTGGCTACTTTGATTAATTCAGGAATTTCTTTAGTAAGAAGCCTGGAGAATTTAAAAAAGCAAACAAGAAACCCTTTGTTAAAGAAAGCTTGTGCTTCAATCCAAAAGTCAATCTCCTTGGGATTAGGTTTTTCAGAAAGTTTAGCCAAGCATCCTGATATTTTTTCTGATTTTTGTATTAATATGGTAAGAGCAGGAGAGACAAGCGGTGCTTTAGATATTACCTTAGAAAGATTAGCTTTTTATTTTGAGGAAGGGAATCGGCTTATAAATCAGGTAAAAAGTGCTCTTACTTATCCGATTCTTGTGATTTCTTTTATAACTTTAATCATTACAGGATTGTTTGTTAAAGTTATTCCTACCTTTAAGCAAATTTTTGAGACCTTAAATGTTCCCTTGCCCCTTCCTACGCAGATTTTTCTTAAGATAAGTGATATTATAAGAGCCAGTATTATTTATGTAGTGATAGGAGTAATTATTTTTTTTATTCTTTTTAGAAGGTACATAAAAACTCCTCAGGGAAGATTACACTTTGATAAATTTAAATTAAATCTTTTTGGGCTAAAAGATTTTTTAATGAAGATATATTCTGCCAATTTCTCCCGCAATCTCTCTGTGATGCTAAAAAGTGGTCTGCCTATTCTGGTTGCTTTAGAGATTACACTTAAAGTTATTGGTAACAAATTTTTAGAAAAAAAATTAGAAGTAGTTAAAGAGGATGTAAAAAGAGGCGAGAAATTAGTTACTGCTTTAGAAAGAACTGGATTTTTTTCGCCTTTAGTTTTAGATTTAATTGCTGTGGGAGAAGAAACTGGCAGATTAGATGCGATGTTGGATAAAATTGCTAACTTTTATGAAGAAGAGGTTTTAACTACTTTAAAAACATTTACTTCTTTACTTGAACCAACAGTAATTGTCTTTTTAGGTATTACTGTGGGTTCTATTGTGATAAGTCTTTTCCTTCCTATTTTGAAGATTACTCAAGTAATTGGAGGGGTAAAATAATTATTTTTCAATAAGGAACACTCTTTGAGGAAACTCTTTGTTAGCAATATAAGTAACTAATTTAACAGGAGAATCAAGTTCACCATTACCATTTATATCTTCTCCAATATCAAGTTGACCATTTAAATTTTTATCTTCCCCGATAATTCTTCCTCCTTTTTCTTTCCAGCAACAGGTTACCTTTATCTTTAAAAGACGATTGTAACCGGAAGTATACCAGACATCATTTAAAAGCGTACCGCCTTTGCTCCCCCCCATCACCCACATTTTATTATCAAATACTACCGCACCAAAATTCACTCTTCCTGCCCACCCCGCATTATCCGTTGCCTTCATCCAATTTATTCCATCAGAAGAA
>CAZBLX010000010.1:15254-17719 GCA_964492865.1 uncultured Planctomycetia bacterium
ACATCATTTAAAAAACCATTATCATTAAATCCTCCCATTACCCACATTTTATTATCAAATACTACCGCACCAAAATTCACTCTTCCTGCCCACCCCGCATTATCCGTTGCCTTCATCCAATTTATTCCATCAGAAGAACACCATACATCATTTAAAAAACCATTATCATTAAATCCTCCCATTACCCACATTTTATTATCAAATACTACCGCACCAAAATTCACTCTTCCTGCCCACCCCGCATTATCCGTTGCCTTCATCCAATTTATTCCATCAGAAGAATACCATACATCATTTAAATAATCACCATTAAACCCCCCCATCACCCACATTTTATTATTAAAAGTTAATCCTTTAAAAGAGTCTCTTTTCGCCCATGAAGCACTATCAATAAATTTTCTCCAATTTCCACTTAAATCTTCTACATCCAGTCTTCCTTTTCCCAAAAAATTTCCTGATTTATCTAAAATATCAAAAGTATATCCTGAATAATCAGATTTAATAGTCTCTAAGGATTTAGATTTAATCTCCTCAAGTATTGCTTTAGCGCTTTCCATAACTAAGGAGAAGTTACTGCTGTGTTCAGATAAAAAAAGAACATTATTAAAAGCTAACAAAGAATAGACTATTACAGTGACCAAAATCATACTTGCTATAACAATCTCAATTAAGGTAAGAGTTTTTTTGTTCATTCAATCTTTCCTCCCCCTAAGGTTATATTTCCATCAGTTATTTCAAGAGTGTAAGTTGAATCATCCTGAGGAGTAATAATTGTTTGATAAATAGAAGGGTTACGATGAGTGAAATCATAATCATAGCCGAATTCTATGGTAAGATTTTTATTTATTATTATGTTTTCTTGAAGCATTCCTTTCGCCACAAGAAGTTTATCTCCAGAATTAGCATCATTTATTGCTGACTGCAAGTCAGGGTAGTATTTTTTTTGTGTTTGATTATATACATAAGAGGCTAAAGCTAATCTTTTAAAAGTAAAAGAAGTCTCATTATAGCTTCCGGTAGAATAAACCCATAATCTTCCTTTGTAAGGATTATTGGATGCATCAAATATAAATTGAATTTTTACATTAAAGAAAGCTCCGTTATCTAAATTCTCACTAATAAAGTCAAATTTCTTTTCTTTATTTGAAGGATCAGGAATTACACTTATCCCTTCAATATCTCCATCACTCCAATTACCAGAACTTTTAAAATCATCGTTTAATATCAAAAAAGCTTTCTCTAAACCTGCCAAAGAAGCAGCTTTAGCAACAGATAAATCCTTTTCTCTTTGTAAATTTTTATTTTCATAAATAGCTCTTAAAGTTGAACCTGCAAGATACACAGCTATAGTAGTAATGATTAAAACTATCAATATTAAGGCAACTGCTTTCTTTTTCATTGATTTTGAGGATAAACTTTTATTTCTGTTTCATATTCTATTTTACGATTTAAAAAAAGAATATGTTTTTCTAAGGTTAAGTTTATTTTAAGATAATCAGCACCTGAAGGATGTTCTATTTGCAAATCTTTAATATACCGAGCAACAATCTTTGGCCCGTATACCATATCACCATCTTTATCAACAATTTCTTTTTTAAGATAATTGTTTTCTACATAATAATGAAAATAGTTATTAGAAGAATCTATTCCATACCATGAAGCTCCCCAGGTAATTTCTCCTGTAGAAGGATTGATATCTATAGGTATTTGGAATTTAATCTTATCAGGGTTGGTATCTTGAATGCTAATATGATTAAATGAACTTGCACTTAGTTTTTCGCTTATCTCATCAGAAATCCTTTTTGCCTCCCGATATAAGGATAATGTAGCTTGAGCAGTCTGGTCAGTAATTTGATTTGTGCGTAAAACTCCATAAGTTATTCCTACAATAATCGTTAAAAGAGAAAGAACAATTACCGTTTCTACAAGAGTTAAATTTTTTCTCATTCCACTTAAAATATATAATAATTCTTTATAATCGTCAATTTAGTTTGACAGTTGATTTTTCCTCTTATATAATTACAGAACTATGAATTATTTGGAGAACTTGAATAAAATAAAGCAAAAATATGGCGATCCTTTCAAGGAACGTAAATTTCCCAAAGACAGCTCTATTAAAGAGATTCTGGATGATTTCTCTGAGAATAAAAAAGTATCTTTGGCGGGAAGAATTATTAGCAAAAGAGAACATGGAAAATCCAGTTTTGCTCATATAGCTGATATTACAGGAAAAATCCAGATTTATGCTCAACTTAATATTTTAAAAGATAAATATGAGCTTTTTAAAGATTTAGATATAGGAGATATAGTTGGAGTAAGTGGTGTTCTTTTTAAGACCAAAACAGGAGAACCTACGGTATTAATTGAAGAGTTAAAATTACTTTCAAAATGTTTAAGAGTTCTCCCTGAGAAATGGCATGGATTAAAAGATATAGAAGTGAAGTATCGCCAAAGGTATTTAGATT
>CAZBLX010000011.1:0-14622 GCA_964492865.1 uncultured Planctomycetia bacterium
TTCAGATTATCTATGGATATGTTTATCATAAAATAGGTCTTATCAATGCTTTTTTTATGTTAGGAATTGTGATAGGTTCCTATCTTTATTCTTCCTTTTTAAAGAAAAAATATAAAGAATGTGCAAGTTTTATATTGACAACCGCAGGATTTCTTTTTTTTATTCTTCCTCCTCTTTTTAGATGGCTTTCTTTTAAACCTTACCTTTATTCTTCTCTTTTTTATTTAATTCCTCTTTTGGAAGGAATACTTACCGGAATATATTTCCCCTTAGCTAACTCTCTTTATTTATCCAAATCATTAGAGGTGGTAAAAGGAGCAAGTCTTCTTTATGCTTGTGATTTATTAGGAGGTGCGTTAGGAGGGATTATGCTTTCGGTAGTATTTTTGCCATTATATGGTATAATTAAATCCTGTAATTTTATAGGACTAATTTTGGTAGAATCAGCAATTTTTTTATATTTTTCTTTAAAAAGATGAGGAAATTAATTATTTTTTTTCTTTTTCTATTTCTTGGAAATGTTATTTTTCCTCAAGAGAATGAATTAAAAAAAGCTCTTTTCTGGGAGAAAAAAGAAAATAATACTGTCAGATGCCTTTTGTGCCCCCGTCGTTGTATTATCCCTCAAGGCAGGAGAGGATTTTGTCGGGTAAGGATAAATAAAAAAGGAGTTCTTTATACTTTAGCTTATAATAATCCGGTTGCAGTAGCTATTGATCCGATTGAGAAAAAACCTTTTTTTCATGTTTTGCCAGGAACAAAAGCTTTATCTATCGCATTTTCTGGATGCAATATGCGCTGTATTTTTTGCCAGAACTGGCATATTTCTCAGAAAGCTCCTGATGAAACAAAAAATTATTATCTAACCAGTAAGGATTTAATAAAATTAGCTAAAAAATACAATTGTCCCTCTATCGTCTTTACTTATACAGAACCTACAATATTTTATGAGTATATGCTTGAGACCGCAAAATTAGCCAAAAAGGAAGGTCTTTTTGTAGGAATGCACACCTGTGGATATATAAACAAGAAACCTTTGGAAGAACTTCTAAAATATATGGACTTTGTCAATGTAGATTTAAAAGCTTTTTCTGAAGAGTTTTATAATAAAATTGGTTATGGAGCACATCTTTCGCCAGTTCTTGAAACTCTTAAAACGATAAAAAAAGCAGGTGTACATCTTGAAATAACCAATCTGATTATTCCTACACTTAATGATTCTCCTCAGATGATAAGAAAAATGTGTACTTGGATTAAAGAAAACTTGGGAGATGATGTTCCTATTCATTTTACCCGGTTCTATCCTATGTTTAAATTAAAAAATTTACCTCCCACACCTTTAGAAACACTTAAAAAAGCCTATAAAATTGCGAAAGAGGTGGGATTAAAATATGTTTATATCGGAAATGTTTTTGGGATAAAGGAGGAATCAACTTTTTGCCCTTACTGTGGAAAAATTCTTATTCGCCGTGTAGGGTATACAATTTTAGAAAATAACATTGTAGATGGAAGATGCAAATGGTGTCATCATAAGATAGAAGGAGTATGGTCTAAAGAAGCTGTAGAAAAATAATGGCAAAGCCGATAAATATCTGGGAGGGAATTTTGAATTCTTTTTTAGAAAGAATGTTAAGTTTACGTTTTGATATCTGTACATGCAGTGAGTGTCGCAAAAAAATGATGGAGTATTTATTTGAGAGATTTCCTCCTTTTTATGTAGAAAAAAATGCTTTTAATTGTAGAGAGATAGAGAGAAAATTAATAAAGGAAAATTTACAAAAAATTCTTTTTGAAGTTAATAAAGCAATAGAGAAGGTAAGTAAAAATCCTCCTCACCCTTCTTTAAAAGATAGAGAGAAAGAATTCAATATGCTTCTCAGAAAAATCAAAGAAGACCGTGGCGTGGATTTTTCCTCTTATCGACGTTCTGTTTTAAAAAGAAGAATAGCTTTAAGACTTTTAGCTTATAAATTGAATTCCTACGCAGAATATTTAAAAATTTTAGCTTGTAATCCTTCTGAGTATGATAAACTTTTCGAAGTTCTTACAATTAATGTCTCTGAGTTTTTTCGTGATCCTCAAGTATGGAAGAAGCTGGAAGAAATTTTAAAAGAAATTGTCAACAGAAATAATATTCAAAATACTCCTATAGCTTTATGGAGTGCGGGCTGTGCCCAAGGAGAAGAGGCTTATTCTTTATCAATTCTTATGCATGAGATTAACAATATTAAGGTGCCTTTTACTATTTATGCAACAGATATTGATCAGGATGCTTTGGAGAAAGCAAAACAGGCTGGATACAGCAGTGATGTGCTTAAAAATGTAGAGGAAGATATTTTAAATCGTTATTTTGAGTTTTCTCAAGGTAAATATTTCTTAAAGGAAGAAGTTAAAAAACCAGTAAGGTTTAAATATTTAGATTTAACCTCTCAAGAAACTATCAAAGGAGTAGATTTAATTATTTGTCGTAATGTTTTTATTTATTTTACAAAACCTTTACAGGAGCAAATTCTGAATAAATTTTATTATTCCTTAAAAAAAGAAGGTTATTTAGTCATAGGCAAAACCGAAACACTTATGCGTGAGGCAAAATTAATCTTTAAAGAGATAGATATGGAGAATCGTATATATCAGAAAATATAATTTGACATTATAAAGAAGCATGGTATATTGTTATACTCGTAGATTTTTATTATCTTTGTTTTTATTTAGCTTTGTTACTTTTAATTTTGCACAACAGCAAATAAGAGAATTTTATCTTTCTGACTGGTCTAAAGAAGAGAAAAAATGGGAATTGAAAGGCAAAAAGGCTTTGGTTTTTAATAAATATGTAGAGATAGAAAATTTAAAAGCTAAGTATTTTTTAAAGAATAGGACTATTAATTTGAAATCTGATAAGGGAAGAATTATAAAACCAATGAAAGAAGTGTATCTTAAAGATAATGTAAGAGTAAAGACCAGTGATGGAATAAGTTTGTTTTCATCTTCTTTAGCGTGGAAAGATAATCTATTGTTCACCGAAGATAAAGTAAAGTTGGAAAGAGATAATCTAAAAATTATAGCCAAGGGTTTAAAGGCGGAGGAGAATTTAAAAAAAGTAAATTTTCAAAAAGAAGTAAAAGTTAACCTTTACCAAAAAGATGATAAAGTTGTGATAACCTGCTCAGGTCCCTTGGAAATTGATTATAATCAGGCTAAAGCTGTTTTTAATAAAAATGTTGTTGTAACTTCAGAAGAAGGAAAGATTGAGGCGGATAAAGGAATTGTTTATTTTGATAAAAATAACCAAACAATAATCAAAATAGTTTGCGAAGGTAATGTGAAGATTGAAAGAGAGGGTAATATTAGTTTTGCAGAAAGGGCTATTTATTTAGATAAAGAGAAAAAAATTATTTTAGAAGGAAGTCCGCGTTTAGTTATTTTCCCCAAGCAATGACTTTATTGGAAGTTGAAAATCTTAGCAAAAGTTATAATGGAAAAAAAGTGGTAAATGGAGTTACTTTTTCTATAAAAAGAGGTGAAATTGTAGGTCTTTTGGGACCCAATGGCGCAGGAAAAACTACCTGTTTTTATATGATTGCAGGTATCGTTAGTCCAGATGAAGGAAAAATATTTTTTGACCATCAGGATATTACCCATCTTCCTATTCATAAACGAGCCCGTTTAGGATTAGGATACCTTTCTCAGGAACCTTCTGTGTTTAGAAATCTTACGGTGGAGGAAAATATTATGGCGATACTGGAAACTTTACCTTTGTCCAAAAAAGAAAGAGAAATGCGTCTCAACACACTCCTTAAAGAATTAAGAATAGAACATTTACGGAAAAATAAAGCTTATACTTTAAGCGGAGGAGAAATGCGACGTTTAGAAATCACTCGCAGTTTAGTTACCAATCCTTCTTTTCTTCTTTTAGATGAGCCATTTTCGGGAATTGACCCTATTGTGGTTGAGGAAGCAAAAGAATTAATAAAAGAATTAAAGAGAAAAGGATTGGGGATTCTTTTGACGGATCACAATGTAAGAGAGACACTTTCTATTACAGATCGTGCCTATTTGATTTATGAAGGGAAGATTCTCATCTGGGGAAATTCTTTTGATCTTATAAATGATCCTCAGGCAAGAAAAATTTATTTAGGAGAAGATTTTAAAATGTAGCATGAAGGTAGAGATTAAAAAATTAAGTGAGGTAAGAAGAATAATTAAAGTAGAAGTAGAAGAAACCTGTTTAAAAAAAGACAGAGAAAGGATTTATAAAGATTTAGCAAAAGAATTAAAAATTCCTGGTTTCAGAAAAGGTTGTGCTCCTCTTGAGGTTTTAGAAAGACATTACAGGGATTTTTTAAAGGAAAAATTTTTAGAATGGGCTCTGCCTACTTATTATGAAAAGGTAATTAAAGAGAATAAATTTATTCCTGTCTCTTTACCCAGAATATTTGATGTTGAGCTTAAAGATAATAAATTAAGTTTTTCTATAGAGGTGGAGATAAAGCCTCAAATTGAGATAAATGAGGAAATTTATAAAGGAATTAAATTAAAAGAGAAAAAAATAGAGATAAATGAGAAAGAGATAGAAAAGATAATAAGTGTAATGCAAGAAGATATAAGCAAAATTGTGGGAAGAAAGATTGATAAGGAATATGTAGCAAGATGGTATGGATATAAAGATATAGATTCTTTTAAAGAGGCTTTAAAAAATGATGTTAAAAATAAAAAATTGGAAGAAAGAAGAAAGGATCTTGAAAACCAGATAATTAGTTATCTTCTTAAAAAAATAAGAGTGGAAGTACCTCCCAAAGCCACACAGGAATTCTTGGAAAGATTGGTAGAGACAGAAATAAAAAGATTACAATTGCAAGGATTTTCTTTAGAAGATTTGAATAAATATCGAGAAGACTTAGAAAAAAAACTTAGACCTTATGCCTTTGAAAGAATAAAATTATTCTATATTCTGGAAGCAATTGCTCAAAGAGAGAATTTAAAAGTTGATAGGGATTCTTTCTATAATGTGGTAATGAATTATATTTTAAGTTTTGCTCAGTATACCTAATAAAGGAGGAAAAATGAAAAATCAAACATATGTGCCAATTGTAATTGAACAAACCGGAAGAGTAGAACGTGCTTATGATATTTATTCTCGCCTTTTAAAAGATAGAATTATTTTTATCGGCACACCTATTGATGATAATGTAGCTAATGTAGTGATTGCTCAGATGCTTTTTTTGCAGATGGAGGATGTAAATAAGGATATTAATCTTTATATTAATACCCCGGGAGGAGTGATTACCGCCGGATTAGCTATTTATGACACCATACAATTTGTAAAATGTGATGTAGCTACTTACTGTGTGGGACAGGCAGCAAGTCTGGGAGCTTTGCTTTTGGCAAGTGGTACAAAAGGGAAAAGATTTGCTTTGCCTAACTCAAGAATAATGATTCATCAGCCGTGGGGAGGAGTACAGGGATCTGCTGAGGATATTTCTCGTCAGACAAAAGAGATTTTAAGATTAAGAGAAAAAGTTAACGAGATTTTAAGTCTGCATACAGGCAAGCCAATAGAAAAAATTAGAGAAGATACTGATAGAGATTTTTTTATGAGTGCTGAGGAGGCAAAAGAATATGGAATAGTGGATGAGGTTATTGTTTCTACAAAATTGAAATCTAAAAAGGAAGAATGAAAAAATATTTATTAACTCCTGGACCTACTTATGTTCCTTCCTCAATAAGAGAGATTTTAGCTAAAGAGATTATTCATCATCGCACACAAGAATTCAGAGATATTTTAAAAGAGGTGCATCAAAATCTTAAGAAGATATTCTGCACAGAAAATCCTGTAATAATCTTTACCTCTTCTGGCACAGGAGCAATGGAGGCAGCAGTAAGTAATTTTTTATCTTATAAAGATAAAGTTATTGTAATTAATGGAGGAAAGTTCGGTCAACGCTGGAGGGAAATTACTCAGAGTTATAAATTAGATGTGGTGGAGTACAAATTAAATTGGGGAGAGGCCCCTTCTTTGGATGTTTTAGATGAACTTTTGAAAAAAAATAAAGATATAAAAGCAATATTTACCACTCTGTGTGAGACTTCCACAGGAACGGTGTATAATATTAAAGAGATAGCCTCTTTGGTTAAAAATAAAGATATACTTTTAATTGTTGATGCTATCAGTGGTTTAGGACAGGATGAGCTTCTTACTGATGAATGGGGTGTAGATGTGGTTGTGGGAGCTTCCCAGAAAGGCTTGATGCTTCCTCCGGGTTTATCTTTTATAAGTATCTCTTCTAAAGCAGAAAAATTTATGAATAATTCTGATTTACCCAGATATTATTTTGATTTAAAAAAAGCATTAAAAAGTTATTTTAACAATGATACTCCTTTTACCCCTTCTGTTTCTCTTATTATAGCTTTAAAGACTGCTTTGGAGATGATAATAAGAGAAGGGGTTGAACAAAGATGGAAGAAATTTTCTCTTTTAGCTTCTGCTACACGAAAGGCAGCTCTTTCTTTAGGTCTTACTCTTTTTTCTAAAAGGCCTTCAAATTCAGTTACAGCAATAAATGTTCCTTCTGATATTAAAGCAGGTGATTTAGTTAAACTTTTAAGAAAAAAATATAAAATAAGTATTGCTCAGGGACAGGCAGAATTTAAAGATAAAATCTTTCGTATTGCTCATATGGGAGCAATTGATAGGGATGATTTGATCATATGTTTTTCTTTTTTGGAAAAAAGTCTGGAAGAGTTAGGGTATAAGAATTTTGAAAAAGGTATATCTTCTAAAATAATACAGGAGACTTTGAATGTATAAAGTTCTTATTTGCGATAAATTATCTGAGGAAGGAATAAAGATATTGGAGAATGCAGGAATTGAAGTAGATTGCCGATTTGGAATAGATAGAGATGATTTAAAGGAAATTATTAAGGATTATGATGCTGTGATTGTAAGGAGTCAAACGAAAATAGATGCAGAGATTATTGAGAAGGCAGAAAGGCTAAAGTTTATTGGAAGAGCAGGTGTAGGGGTAGATAATATTGATGTAGAAAAAGCTACAAAAAAAGGTATAATTGTTATGAATGCTCCGGGAGCAAATACTATCTCTACCTGTGAGCATACATTTGCTCTTTTGCTATCTTTGGCAAGAAAAATTCCTTTAGCAAATAATTCTTTAAAAAGAAGAGAATGGAATCGTTCTCAATTTAAAGGCACAGAGCTTTATGGTAAAGTTTTGGGAATTATAGGTCTGGGAAGGATTGGGAAAGAGGTGGCAAAAAGAGCAATCAGTTTTGGAATGAAGGTTTTAGCCTATGATCCTTTTATTTCAGCAGAAGTAGCTGAAAGCATAGGAGTTAGATTGGTAGAGTTAGAAGAATTACTTAAAAATTCTGATTTTGTTACTATTCACGTTCCTTTAACTGAGGAGACAAAGAATTTGATTACTTTTGAAAAATTAGAGATGATGAAAGAGTCTGCTTTTATTATTAATTGCGCACGAGGAGGAATTATTAATGAAGGGGATTTATACAAAGCACTTAAAGAGAAAAAGATTGCTGGAGCAGCCTTAGATGTGTTTCAACAAGAACCTCCTTTTAATTCTCCTCTTCTTGATTTAGATAATGTAGTAGTTACTCCACATCTGGGGGCTACAACCTATGAGGCTCAGGTTAATGTAGCAAAAGAGATAGCGACTTGCATTTGTGATGCGCTTTTGGGAAAAGCGATAAAGAATGCTGTAAATTATATTCAGGTTGATCCAGAAGTCTATCGGATTTTAAAACCTTATATGGAACTTACTCAAAGTATGGGAAAATTCATCTCTCAACTTATAGAGGGAAGAACAAACTCTGTAAAGTTAAGTTATTATGGAGAGATTGCCTCCCTAAAGGTAGATCCTTTAAGTATGTCATTTATGAGAGGTTATCTTTCTCAAATATTGGAAGAAGAAGAGGTGAATTTAGTTAATGCTTTACAGATAGCCAAGGAGAGAGCAATAAAGGTGGAACAGGTGAAAAATCCACAAGAGGAGGAGTATGTTAATTTAGTAAGGGTAGAGATAATTACTGATAAACAGAAAAAAATTTTGGAGGGTACTCTTTTTTCTAATAGAGAACCTCGTTTAGTAAAATTAGATAACTTTCATATAGAAATCACTCCTTCTAAGTATATGCTTGTGATTTTTAATTGGGATAAACCAGGAGTTGTGGGGATGCTGGGAACTCTTTTAGGAAAAGAAAATATTAATATTGCAGGAATGAGTCTGGGGAGGCGTGCTCCTCAAGATGTAGCTTTAACTGTTCTTAATGTTGATTCTTTAGTTTCGCAGGAGATATTAAGAGAGATAAAAAATGCTCCTCATATTATTTCTGTAAAATTGGTAAAACTATGAAGAAATTATTTTTATTTTTTATTTTCCTTTCCTCTTTTTTTATCTTTGCCCAAGAGTTAACCATTGTTTATACAGGTAATACCTTTGCTTCTCTATATCCTTATGGAGAACATCTTACTTCTCAAGGAGGGATAACCCGACGTGCTACAATACTAAAGGAATTAAAAAAGAAAGAGAAAAACATAATTGTAATTGAAGCAGGAGGATTTTCTGCAGGTTCTTTTTTTGATGAGTTTAGTCTAAATGAGGATTTAGATAAAAAAAGAACGGTTTTTTATCTTAAAGCTTTAAGAAAGTTAGATTACGATGTAGTAGGACTGGCAGAGACTGACTTTGCTTTGGGAGAAGAGTTTCTTAAGAAGATAATAAGAAAAAGTTCCCTTGATTTTGTCTCTACAAATCTTCGCTTAAGAGGCACTCATCCTTTTCTTATAAAAAAAGTAGACAAAATAAAAGTTGGTATTTTATGTTTAGTGTATACTTCTTCTTTTGATTGGGAAGAAACTGAAAAGATACTTAAAAAATACCTGCATTTATTAGAAAGAAAAAAGGTAAATTTTGTTATTCTCCTCTCAAACCTACGTGATGATTTAAATGCACAAATTGCTAAACAATTCAGTAAAAAGATAAATTTGATTATCTCTACTGGATTTGGAATATCTCAGATTCCTTTCAAGAAGACTGACGAAGTGATAATTGTTAAACCTGCTTATCAAGGAAAATCAATAAGAATGATAAAATTTAAATTTGACGGAGAGGGAAAAATAATAGATTCAAAATTTAAAGAGATAAAACTTTCGCATGAAGTTGTTGAAGACAAAGAAATAAAAAAAATAATTCCTATCTGCTTCTCGGATGAAGATTGCCATCTTCTTTTAAAAAAACCTGCAAAATGCAAGAATAAAGCTACTTTAAAAGCCTTCTGTGAGGAGGAGAAATCTTTTAAAGTAGAGGTGATAACAGATAAAAAATGCCCTTTTTGTACACCTCAGATAACCGAAAAATTTCTTAAAAAATTTTATTCAAAATGGAACTTTTCTTATCGTGATTATAAAGAAAAGGAAGCAAAAGAGTTAATAAAAAAATATAAAATTAAAACTTTGCCTGCCTTTATTTTCTCTTCCGATATAGAAAAAGAAGAGTTTTTTCCGCGTATTTCCACTCTTTTTGAGAAGAGAAAAGACAAGTATCTTTTAAAAGAAAAAATAAGTGGAATAAATATTTTTTTAGAAAGGAAATTTATTAAAGCAAAAATTGATCTGTTTTTTCATCTTACAGATAAAAATTTACTCTCTTTATTAAAAATGATAAAAAAGCTTTCTCAAGAAAAGGGTTATTCTTTACATCTACACTTTATTTTAAAGGATAAAGAAGAAGAATTTATTCAAGAAGAGGTAGAGAGATTAATCGCTATAAAATTTCTTTATCCGGATAGATTCTTCTCTTATCTTTCAAAACGCTTGGAGAATATTAACTCAAGTTGGTGGATTGATTTAATAGAGGAAGAAGGGATGAGTTTAGATAAAATTAAAAAATTTATAGAGAGCAAAAAGGTTAAGGATTATTTAGAAGAAGAAAAGAAGTTACGCACGGAGTTAAAAATAAATAGAGGCATAGCGATTCTGGTAAATAATTGCGCTCTTTTTCAACTAATTAATCCTTCTTATTCTGATTTGGAAAAGTTATTGAGATATGTTAAGGAACTGGAAAGGGGGAAGGATGGCTAAAATTTATATAATTGATGTGACTAATCGTGATGGAGTTCAGACTTCACGAATTTGTCTTTCTAAACTTCAGAAAACAATGATTAATTTATATCTTGATAAAATGGGTATTTTTCAGAGTGAATTTGGCTTTCCTACTACCAATCACGAGATAAATTATCTTAATGCTAATTTAGAATTGCAAAAAAAGGGAGTAATAAAAAGATTAAGACTATCTGGATGGGTGAGGGCAATAAAACAGGATGTGGAATTAGCATTTAAAAATGTTCCTAAGCTTAAACATCTTAATGTATCTATCTCAACTTCAGATCAAATGATTAAATATAAATTTAGAGGGAAGTTAGATTATGATACAGTGATAAAAAGTATGCAGGAGGCGGTAAAAACAGCAAAGGAGTTAGGCGCTGAAACTGTGGGAGTAAATGCAGAAGACTCCTCCCGTTCAAGAATGGAATATTTAACAGAGTTTGTCTCTGCAGCTAAAGAGGTGGGTGCAGATAGATTTCGTTATTGTGATACCTTAGGGTTTGACACTCCTTTTACTATTTATGAAAGAATCTGTAAGATTTTAGAAAAAGTTAAAATTCCTATAGAACTTCACTGTCATAATGATTTAGGATTAGCAGTAGCTTCCTCAATTGCTGGAGCTAAAGCCTGTATAGATAGCGGCGTGGATGCCTATATAAATACATGTATAAATGGAGTGGGAGAGAGAGCGGGAAATGCAGATTTGGTAAGTGTTATTTTGGCAATCAAATATGGTAGTGGCATGCAAGATTATCCTTTAGATGAAAATATAGATTTAAAGATGAGTTGGAGAATATGCAAATATGCTGCTTATGCTTTTGATATTCCTATTCCTATAAACCAACCAGGGGTGGGAGCTAATGCTTTTGCTCATGAATCAGGAATACATGCTGATGGAGCTTTGAAGGACAGAAGAAATTATGAACTTTATGATTTTGAAGAGTTAGGAAGAGGAGAACCAGAGATAATTGAAACAGGAAGAAAGATTACTGTAGGAGAATATTCAGGGATTAAAGGATTTAGAAATGTTTATGAAAATCTGGAGATAAGATTTAAAGATGAGAATGAAGCAAGAAGAATTTTAGAATTAGTCAGATTTGCTAATGTCCATAACCAAAAACCTTTAGTTGAAGATGAATTGAAATTCATTGCCCAGTATCCTGAAATCGCACAGAAACTTTTCACTATGCAACCTCCCGAGTAGTTAAAATAATGAATATAGTAGTTGTAGGATTACAGTGGGGAGATGAAGGCAAAGGTAAGATTATTGACTATTTTTCTCAAAATGCCGATATAATTGTAAGATTTCAGGGGGGGAATAACGCCGGACACACAGTGGTAGTAAATGGGAAAAAATTTATTTTCCATCTTATACCTTCAGGAATTTTAAGAAAAAACAAAATCTGTGTAATTGGAAATGGTGTGGTAATTGACCCTCAAGTTTTGATTGAGGAGATTACCTTTTTACGTAAAGAAGGAATTGAAGTTAGTCCTCACAATCTTAAGATTTCTCTCCTTTCTCATATAATTCTTCCTTATCATAAAATAATTGATGCTTTACGAGAAAAAAGAAGAAAAATAAAAATTGGAACGACAAAAAGAGGAATTGGACCTTGTTATGCAGATAAAATTTCTCGCTGTGGAATAAGACTGATTGATCTTATTAATCCTAAGGTATTTTCTTTAAAGTTAAAAGATAATCTTAAAGAAAAAAATGCTTTGTTTAAAAAAGTATACAAAACTCAACCTTTTTCTTTCAAAAAAATTTATCAGGATTATTCTTATTATGCCGAATTCCTTAAACCCTTTACTACGGATTTGATAGATTTTTTTCTTAAAGTAAAAAAGAAAAGTTTTCTTTTTGAAGGAGCCCAAGGTACCTTTTTAGATATTGATTTTGGAACATATCCTTTTGTGACTTCATCTTCTACTTTGTCCTTAAATGCTTCCTTAGGTTCGGGCGCTTCATTTATTCCCATTCATAAAATAATCGGAGTTTCTAAGGCTTATACTACAAGAGTAGGAGAAGGTCCATTTCCTACAGAAATTGGAGGAAAGTTAGGGGAGAAACTGCGTGAAAGGGGTAGAGAATTTGGAGCTACTACCCAAAGAGTAAGAAGATGCGGCTGGCTTGATTTGGTAATGCTTAGGAGAGCCGTTATTCTGAATAATATAAGTGAGGTAATAATTACAAAGTTGGATGTATTAGATGATTTAAAAAAGATTAAATTTTGTGTAGGATATAAAGAAAAAGGCAAAGTTTTAAAAGAGTTTCCTTATAATTTTTCTTCAGTTGAGCCTATATATAAGGAAATTTATGGATGGAAAACTTCTTTGGAGAAAGTAAGAAAATTTGAAGATTTACCTCATCAGGCAAAAAGATATATTCGCACAATAGAAAAATTTATTCAGCGTAAAATTAGTTATATAAGTGTAGGAGAAGAAAGAGAAGCAATGATAAAGATTTAGTGAAAAGTTTAGATATATTAAAAATAACCTCTGTTCTCCTTTTTCTTTTATTTTTTTCTTATTTTCTTCAATTTCTTTCTCCTACTTTGTATGGTATTGATAGTTACTATCATATAAAGATAGCTCAATTATATAAAAGCAAGGGGTTATTTAGAGAATTTGATTGGACGCAATTTTCTATATTTAAACATGTATTTGCAGACAAAAGCCTTCTTTTTCATCTACTTCTAATTCCTTTTACCTATTTACCTCTAATATCAGGAGGCAAATATGGAGTAATCTTTTTAAATTTTCTATATCTTATTATTTTCGTTTTAATTTTTAAAAGGAAACTTTCTCCTTCTTTATTAATTCTCTCTCTTCTTTTACCTTTTTTTTCTTTATCTTTTCTTAATTACTGGCTTTATTTAAGACCTCAAATTTTGGCTAATATCTTAACGCTTTTAATTTTTTATTTTCTACTGGAGAAGAAATGGATAAAGGTGGCGGCTGTTTCTTTCATTTTTGTTCTCTCTCATCTTTCTTTTCCTCTTGCTTTAGTTTTTGCTATTTTGATAGAGTCATTAAGATACTTAAAAAACAAAGAGTTTTTTTTCAAAAATATTCTGGGAGTGGTTTTAGGAATGAGTATAGCAATATTAATCCATCCTCAAGGAACAGGTAATTTTCTTTTAATTTTTTATTTTAATGGAATAGTTGTTCCTTTATTTAGCTTCTTGGATTTAGGAGAAGTATTAAAATTAGGTCTCGAGCTTTTTCCTGTTTTGACTAACGAACTTTTTATAAAGAATCTTCTTATTTTTCTTTCTTTAATTGCCATTATTTTCCACTATTTAATTTTTCCTCAAAAACTCAGTTTGGATACTCTATGTTTTTTTACAGGAGCTTCTTTTTATTCTTTCTTAGGTATATTTTCCTATCGCTTTTGGTATCCAGCAGTAATTTTTATAACTCTTTTTATTGTTTTCTATTTAAAAGATAACTATAGGAAAATAAAACTTAAAAAGATTCTTTTGTATTCTCTTATTCTTGTAATAGGATTATCTCTTTTTGAATTACTTACTCATTATTACTATAATTCCTTTACATCCTTTGTAAAATCTACAATTGAAAGAAATCTTCACTATCAACGAGTAGCCTATTGGATGAGAAAAAATATTCCTGAAGGAGAATTAATTTATCATGCTTATTGGAGCGATTCGCCTTTCTTTATCTGTATGAATCCCAAAAATAAATACTTTGTAGTTTTAGATCCCATTTTTATGTGGGCAAGGGATTCTAAAAAATATTATATTTATTCAGATTTAGGATATGGTAAAATTATTAATAGCTGGGAGGTTTTAAAAAAAGTGTTTAAGGTAAAATATGGTTATGCAAGGAAAAGTGCAGGTATTTATAAAAGGATAAAAGAAGATAAGAAGCATTTTGAAATTCTTTATGAAGATAAACAAGGAATTGTATTCAGGTTAAAATGATAAGACTTTTAATTATTTATTTTTCTCTTTTAAATCTTTTATTTGCTCAGGAAGTTAAAAATTTTGAATTCGCTGGATTATTCTATCCTGAAAGGAAAAAGGAGTTATCTTCTTTAATTGATAACCTTCTTGTCTCTATTAAAGTGCCACACCTTAAAGGAAAAGTTTTAGGAATAATCTCTCCTCATGCTGGTTACATTTTTTCTGCAGATGTAGCTGCTTACTCTTATAAAGTTTTAAAGGATAAAAAATTTGATACAGCAATTATTATGGGACCTTCGCATCGTTATTATTTTAAGGGAGTAGCTATCTGGGATAAAGGAGAGTTTAAAGTGCCTCTGGGAAGTTTAAAGATAGATGAGGAAATTTCTCAAAAAATAGAAGAATTGGAATTTGTAAAAAATAAGAAGGAGTATTTTTTTAAAGAACATTCAATTGAGGTTCAGCTTCCTTTTTTGATAAAAAGCATAAATAATACAAAAATTGTTCCCTTGATTTTTGGAGAAAATACTTACCAAAATTTAGAAAAATTGGCAGAGAAATTGA
>CAZBLX010000012.1:0-14562 GCA_964492865.1 uncultured Planctomycetia bacterium
ATAGCAAAAGAGAAAGATTTTTTTTCTTCATGGGAAAGGCAAAAAGAGAATTTGAGAAAGATGATAGAGAAGCTAAAAGAGGAGAAAGAAGAGAAAGAAAGAGAGAAGAAAAAACTGGAGAGAGAAACGGCAAAAAAGAAAGAAGAGATACTTTTTAAGGAAAGCAAGAAAGCAAGAATTAACAATCAATTGATTGAGATAGACACTCATCTTAAAAGTCTTTGGACAAGAAAAAAGCGTCTCTCTATCGATCAGGAAAAGCTAAATGGATTTTTTAAAGAGAAGGAAGAGAACTTAAAGAAACAAGAGGAGGTGTTGAGTAATCTGAAAAAAGATTTGGTTCAGCTTATTCAAGAAAAAGAGGAGATTGAGAAAAATTTGCAAAAGTATGAAGAGAAAGAAAAGGAGGTTTTGGATAAAAAGTTCAAAGAGGAAAAGAAATTAACTGAATTGTATTTTTATAAAGAATTCTTAAAGAATTTAGAATTAAAATACAAAATGAATTCTTTTTCAGGTAAAGTAAAGATTATTTTTAAAGAAATGCCTTCATCAGTAAATAGAATTTTTGCTTCTTTAGATAAAGAAAAATTTTTAAAGGAAAAAGATGAGTATATTTATGAAACAGAGGCTCAATTTATCTTCTTCCATGAGAAAGAGATGGAGAAGAATATTGCAGTTTTAGAGAAAAACTTGAGAGAGTTAGATTCTGAATTAGAAAGAGTTTCTTACGAGAAAAAAGAATTGTGCGGGTTATTGAAAAAAAAGATAGATGAGGTTGTTGGTAAGGAAAAGATAATAGGAGAGAAAGAGAAAGAGAAGGAAAATATTTCTCAACAATTTTTCAGAATTAAGGAAGAAAGAGATTTAAATGAGACAGAGATTAAAGAAATTAATGGAGAGATAGAAAGAGTTGAGAGTGAAAAGAAAATATTGAAGGAAGATAAAGAAAAGACAGAAGAGGAGTTAATCAATTTAAATAATCTTTTAAGAGAAATAGAGAAAAGAAAAGAATTTTTGGCTTTACAAATTAATGAGTATGAAAAAGAAAGAGTTAAAAAGGAGACAGAACTAAGTTCATTAGATAAAAGTAAAGAAGAAATGTTAAAAAGGCAAGCTCTTCTGGAGGAGGTAAAGGGGCGTCTTTTACAGGAAAAGGAAAATATAGAGAAGGAAAAAAGGGAGAGAGAAAGTCAAATAGAAAAGGTGAAAGAAGAGATAAGAAAAGATGAAGAGGAGATTTTTAAAATAGAGGAGAAGATAAAAGAGTTAGAGAGAGAGAGGAATATTCTTGAGGGAAGAAGAACTTCTTTAGAGGAGGAGATTAATCAATTAGAAAAGAGATTAGAGAGAAAAAGAGAGGATTTACAGAAGATAAAAGATACACTTTATGAGAGAAAATTAAAGATAAATAACCTTCATTTTGAACAAGATAAAATTATAGATTACTTAAGGCAGGTGTATAAGATAGATTTTATGCCTTTAGATAATGTAGAGGAAGATTTAAAAATTCTAATGGAAGAAAGAAAAAGACTTAAAAAACTTCAGGAAGAGTTAGGAGAAGTGAATTTGGTAGCAATTGAAGAGTTTGAGGAGTTAAATAAAAGATATGAGTTTTTAGAAGGGCAAAAAAAAGACTTACTTCAATCCAAGGAAGAGTTAAAAAAAATGATTAATAAAATTAATAAAATTTGCCAGGAAAATTTTTTATCTACTTTTAATAGAATAAGAGATGAATTCAAAAAAATTTTTCGTTATCTTTTTGGAGGAGGAAGAGCAGAAATTATTCTTTTAGATAAAGATAATATTTTAGAATGTGGAATAGATGTTGAGGTTCAGCCTCCAGGAAAGAAGCTTCAAAATATTTCTTTACTTTCTGGAGGGGAAAAAGCATTATCTACAATTGCTTTATTATTTGCTATTTTTAAAGTTAAACCTTCTCCTTTATGTATCTTGGATGAGATAGATGCTCCTTTAGATGAAGCTAATGTAGACAGATTCAACGGTTTGTTAAAAGAATTTGCTAAAACTTCCCAATTTATTGTGATTACGCATAATAAAGTTACAATGAGCAATGCGGATATTTTGTATGGAGTGACAATGCAGGAGAGAGGCGTTTCTAAATTAGTATCAGTTAAATTTGCAAAAGAGGTTTTAAGCTAAGACAATTTTATTTTTCCCTTCAAATTTAGCACGATAAAGTGCCAAATCGGCTTTTTTAATTAACTCTTCTTTGGTTGTATTTTCATCTTCTAAACAAGCTACCCCAATACTTACGGTAATATTTTTATTTAATATCTTTGTTTTTTCAATTCTTTTTCTTATTCTTTCACCAATAATTTTTGCTTCCTCTTTATTGGTATAAGGCAGAATTAAAGCAAATTCTTCTCCTCCATAACGGGCAGCAATATCTATCTTTCGAGAATTATCTTTTAAAATAAGAGCAATTTTTTTTAAAACCTCATCGCCTGCCGGATGTCCAAAAGTATCGTTAAATTTTTTAAAATCATCAATATCCAGCATCATTATAGAAAGTTTATATTTCTGATTTTTTGCTTTCATAATCTCTTCATCCAATTTATATTGGAAATAACCATAATTCCACAGTCCCGTTAAAGAATCGGTATGCGCCTTTATGAGAGTATCTTCAAATACTTTTGAGTTTTCAATAGCTCCTGCGGCTTGATTCACAAACATAGTTAAAATTCTTATATCTTCTTCAGTTATAGGTTTTTTTGTAATGTAATTATCTACAAGAATAACACCTAAAGAAACTCCTTTAGAACGCAGAGGAGCAATGACAAATTCTTCTGAATTTAATTTTTTAACCAATATATCATCTTTATACTGAGACTCTTTGGAAATGTTAATATGTAAAGGAGAAATTTCATAAAGAGCTTCATAGATTAAACCCGATTCTTTACATAAAGGAAATTTTAAAGACTTTGTAAATTCCATGAATCTTGTAGGGTGATTTTTTATTTTCTGATACGCTCTTATTAAAGCATAAAGGTCCATTTTTTGTGCCTCAATTGCTTTCCAGATTTTGTTTGCTTCTTCACTATCAATAGGACCAATTCCCATAAATCCTTCAATTAAATTTTCACTTTCATTAACTAAAAAAAGAAGAGCACGATTAAATCCCAATCCATGATGAGCAGTTAATCCTGTAAGAATTATATAGACCAATTCATCAAGATGTAAAGAACTCCTCATCACTTGTGTAAGTTCATAAAAGATATAAAATTGCGATTGGATTTTTTCTAATTCTTTTTTTAATTTCTCTATCTCTTGCATATCATTTTTAAATAACATATATTTTTAAAAAAGTCAAATTAAGGTGAGGTAGTTATAGATTGCGCTTCTTCCACCTGACTTTCTACAGTAACTGTGGGACTGTTTTTGGGGCCAGTTATATAAATTCGGTAAGTTCCTCTTCTTCCTCCTTGAGGGATAGTGACATGCTCTTCCAAGTAGCAATTTCCACAATTTGCCTCACTACACTCACCAGGCTCATCACACAAGGTAGGATCAGGACACCGGCAGCGGTCACACACTGGGTTGCAGCAGAAACTATTAGGATTACAAGAGGTGCAAGCTGGCCAGGGACGCCAGGCATAAGGAGGAGTAGAGCTTGCTCCATCATGTAAAAGCTGTTTTGCTCTCTCAACCCCCATATCATTAACAAACTCAGAAAGGACCTTGTGATGATATAAAGGAGAGATATTTAAGTGGTGAGATTCTAAATTGACTAAGTAGAGAGCAAATAAGGATAAAGCAAGTATAATAATAATTACAATAATTAAAGCTACTGTTTTTCTCATCGGTAAAGATTCCTTGGTATAACTACACTAAAAAAATTTACCCTCTCTTTATCTCTTTGTAAAGTAATTTCTACCCTTATTTTTCTTATATCATCTAATCTACTTCTTGCTACTGGGGTAGGAATAATGTTTCCTAAGGAATCGTAATAAGTGAAGGTCAGGTTTTCTACATCTCTGCACAAAGGATATATAGTTGTTCCTCCATCTATACTGCGATTGATAATATGCTGATTAGAATCAAAATTAATATCAATAATATCTTGTATTCCATTTTCATCCTCATCTTCAGAACTTTCAAAATTTATATGTTCGCTTTCGGCGGTATTTATACTCCTTGTATCTTTAATTTTCTTTAAATCTCGTATTATCCAATCTAAAGCTTTTTTCCCTTCAAATGAGACATCATTGTGAAAATCTATAAGCTTCCAGATATCAATTGTCTGGCGAATAAAGTTAGCCAGTCCTATAGAGATTATTCCTACAATGGTGATAATCACTATAGCTTCAATTAAAGTTACTCCTTTAATCCGGTGCATGGGTACTGCAAACAACTGCTGAAAAGTGAAGTGTAGTGTTAATCAAATTATGAAAGACTGCTACATCTATCCTTTTATAATTTGTTACATAAGATACATAGTTATCCAAAGGACAGCTTTCTCCATCACACGGAGGAGGTGGTGCATCCGGATCAACATAACGCACAGTTACATCTCTTCTATATCCTTTTACTGAATCGCTATAAATACAGGTGGGGGCATCAGAACAAAGATTAATATCGTCAAAATTCATGCTCAATAAATCCTCTAATTTATCTCTTCCTACTATTACTGCTTGGTATAAAAGTTCTCCCTGGGTTCCCCGATAAGTAAGGTCAGCAAGGGTAACAAGAAGAGGTGCGACCGCCACTGCTAAGACTACAATGACTATAATCAGCTCAATTAAATTTATGCCTTTCTTCACTGGATCTCTATATTTCCTGTTTGAGGACTTACGATGATAGTAAAACTTTCATCATGATAACTTAAAATAATTCTTCCTTCTCTTGTAAGAGGATTACCATTTCCATCACAAGGATTCCCTCTCCAGTTAAATTGTAATATATTTGTTCCACCAAAATCAGCACTATTTATATTTATTCCTCTATATTGAGAAATTTCATCAAAATCAACTACTAAAGGTTGGTGAGTATAAGGGTCTTTAAGTAAATTGCCACCAGAGACTTGATAAGCTTGATAAGAATTTTCTGCAGGGTTAAAAGAGATACCATAATCAGTATGGTTTGTGATTGCAACTGTCTGGGTATATTTTATATCCTGAACCAATCTTTTTATTGCTCCTTGAAGTTTTATACTATAAACTACTTTTATTCTGGGGAGAATAAGAAGAATAAGTATTCCAATAATTGTGATTACCATTATGAATTCTATTATTGTGAAAAAATTTTTATTTTTTTTCATCCTTTACAAATTATATCATACTCCAATCTTCTTGACATCCCTTTTTGCTCCTTGTAGAATTTAACTTGAAATGAAAACCCCCTCCTTAAAGAGCAAAATCAATCTCAGAGAAAGTATTTCTAATTTTCGCTCACTACTTTTAGCTACCCAAAATACGATGGGAATTGATGTTGGTCACAGCTATATTAAAATCGCTCAATTTCAGAGAACAAGAAAAGGATTTCTTCTAACTGATTACAGGGTGAGGGCAATTCCTTTTAAGGTAAGAGATAGTTTAAGAGAGAGAAATAATTTCATAAGAGAATTTATCAATGAGTATATCTCCCAGACGCGGATTAAAACTTCTTTGGGAAGAATAATTGTTGAAGGAAGTGGAGTATTCACTTTTTCCTTTCTTCTACCTGCCTTATCTGAGAAGGATTTAAAAGGAGCAGTAGAGATTGAGTTAAAGAAAAAACTCCCTTTTCAAGTAGATTTTAAAAATATTTATTTAGATTATTTTGTTACGGATAGATTAGAAGATGAAAAAGGAATTCAGTTATTTGTTACCTGCATCGCTGTAGATAAAAGCTTAATTGAACGCAATTTAGATTTTTTAAAAAGTTTTAATTTACGTCCTGTAGTGATGAATACCACTGCTGATGCCTTGGGTAATTTGATTAGAATAATGCAGATAAAAGGGTATGTAGGAGTATTAGAGATTGGAGCAAGAAAAAGTTTTTTAAATTTTTATCGCGATGGGTCACTTCAGTTCTCTCGTGAAATTCCTATAGGAGGTGATCAGTTTACTCAGGGGATTTTAAAAGTTCTTAAAACACTTTTTCCTCAGGCTTCTTTTGATGATGCGGAGATGTTCAAAAAACAATGCGGGATTCCCTTAGCAGAAGAAGTGGGAAGTGAATTTTACACTGATTTAGGGGTAGTGAAAGGAGAGAAAATAATTGCTGGATTGCGTCCTGTATTAGAAAGATTCATAACTGAGATTTCACGAACAATAACTTTTTATTTCAGAACTTATAGAATAGATAACTTGGAAGGATTTTATCTTAGCGGAGGTGGTTCACGAATAAAAAATTTAGATAGATTTCTTTCGGCAAATTTGAAAAATCTTTCTGTAGGTAGCATTGAAAGGCTAAACCCTTTAAAAGCTATAAAAGGATGGCTCGATGTAGGGATTTTGAGACAGGAGTTAGTAATGGAGGAAGCAGCACCGCATTTAAGCTCTATTTTTGGTCTTTGTATAGATAAAGGTGGTCAGATTAATCTGGTTCCTCCTAAAGAAAAGGTAGAGCAAAAAGCATTATTTCTTTTATTTTTGGTAAAGTTAACTTTTCCTATTTTGCTTGTTTTTACATTAGTTTATTACGGATTTAATTATACACGAAGATTAGTGTATAACACAATTTTAGATCGCACACATAGACAGATTACCCAGATGGAGCCAAAAGTGAAAAAAATAGAGGAATATTTTGAGTTAAAAAAGCGGCTCAAAGAAAGAGAAGATTTGCTTGCTAAAGCTATAGGTCGACAACCTTTATGGTGGGGAATTCTTAAGGAATTAAGCAATATTACTCCTGAAGAGGTTACTTTAAATAAGTTAGAGATTGAAGCCAAAACCCCTAAGGAGATGCGTTTGGAAGGAGAAGTGATCAGTGAATATACAAATTTAGATTTGGTGATTTCTCAATTTACTTTAAATCTCAATGATTCACCCTATTTTTCTAATGTTCGCTTAGTGTCCAGTGAAAGGGTGATGTTTTCAGCAATACCTAAGGCAAGATTTGAAATAGTTTGTGAGTTGGTATATTAGTTTATGAAGAAAGAAAACAGAATATTACAAATAGCAACTTATCTTGGTGTATATACTTTTATCTTGGCAAGCTTATTTATTGCCGGCAATCATTTTATTATTCTTCCTTTAAAAAAGGTAGAGGAAGAGCTAAAGAGTGCACAGTTTGAATTAGCAAAGATGGAGAAGATGATAAGAGAAGTGCCTAATCCTGAAAAAAACATAGAAGAAATTCAAAAAAAGATAGAGAAGCTTAAGGAAAAAGCCGCCTCCCGCAGGGAACTTCCTCGAATTATTCAGCAATTAACAAAAAAAAGTAGTGAATTAGGGATAGAGATAATCTCCATAAGACCTCTTGAGGAGACAACCATGGAGGGGAAAAATCTTCCTGCAGGAGTAAGTAAAGCATATGTAGAAGTGATATTAAAAGCTTCATATAAAAAAATTGGAGAATATCTTAAAGCGATAAGAGAGCTTCCTATAATTCTTACCTTGGAGAGTCTCTCTATAACAAAGCCAGCAGAGGAGGAAATAGGAAAAGGAGAGAATACTTTGATTGCAACTTTGGTAATTAGCAGTTATACAGTCTGGAAAATATAGTCTATGGATAAAAAGAAAGTAGAGTTAATTATTACCGGGATATTAATTATAGTTTTTGTCATTGTTTTGGCAAACAGTCTTAAACCCCGACGTCCTAAGAAAGTAGTAAAGCCACGGGTTGAGGTAAAAATTGAAAAGCCTCTTCCTTTGCCTGTCAAAACAGAAAAATATAATATAGCAACCCCTTCGCAACTTACCGCACAAAAGGAGAGAGCGAAGTTAGAGTGGGGGATAGATCCTTTTTATCATCCTATAAAGAAAGATGTAGCCTCCAGCTTAAGGCTTGTGCTTAAAGGAGTTTCAATTGGTAAAGGAAGGAAAAATTATGCTTTTATCAATGATGAGATTGTTGCTGAAGGAGAAAAAATTTCTGGATATGAGGTGGTAAGAGTAGAGAAAAATAGAGTGCTTTTAAGAAGAGGAAAAGAAGAGTTTTATTTGATTTTGCCTGAAGAAGAGGAGAAATAATAATTTAAACTCTATATTTTTTGAGATATAATAAAATGATGAAAAAGATTTTTAATATTTTTATTCTCCTGATTGTAATAGAAGGATTAATCTTTGCTCAGGAATTAGACAAAAAAGAAGAGAATATAATAGAATACCTTGAGTTTAGAGAAGTAGATATAAAAGATGTATTAAGACAACTTGCCAAGCAATATGATTTAAATATTGTATTTTCCCAATCGGTAAAAGGACTCATTACCATTCAGCTTCATAATGTCACGATTGATCAGGCTTTAGATGCAATAGTTACCGCAAATGGGTATGTATATACTAAAAAAGGTAATATTTATAAAGTTACTACACCTGAAGAAGCAGAGAAAGAAGTAGTTCAAACAAAGATATTTAAATTAAGTAATGCTGACGCCTCAAAACTTAAAGAAACGTTAAAAAAAGTATTATCTCCACAAGGCTCAATTGAGGCAGATATACGCTCCAATTCTTTAATTATTACCGATGTTCCCTCTGTACTTACCAAAATTGAAGGAATGATTTCTACATTAGATGAACCTACCCGTCAAGTTCTAATTGAAGCAAAGTTTATAGAGACTTCCTTAGGCACTACAGAAAAATTGGGAATTGACTGGTCAACAACTATTTCTGCTTCTGGAAGCAGGCGTCCCATTACTTTTCCTTTCAGGGCAAAGGGAGAAGAAGAAGAGTTAAGAAATATTTTTCCTATACATTCTCCTACTTCTGATGATTTCCCTTCTAATCCTTATGCTTTTCCCTATATTGATGCAAATAATTTCACTTTTGGAACTTTAGATTTCACACAATATCAGGCAGTATTAAATTTTCTTAAAACAAAGACAAATTCCCGGTTAATCTCTGCCCCACGCGTAGTAACAATGGATAATAAACAGGCAGAAATTTATATTGGCAAAACCCGCCCCATTCCTCAGTTTGAATATAATGATACCACAGGAAACTATCAAATTACAGGGTTTGAGGAGAAAATTGAAGGTGTAATTCTTACAGTTACGCCACAAATAAGCAAAGTAAAAGATGGGTATAATATAAAGTTAAAGCTTAAACCCAAGGTTACAAATTATGTAGATAAAGTAACATTTGGAGCTTTAGGATTTGATTATCCTGTGATGAGTGAACGTTATGCTGAGACTGAAGTGGTGATAAAAAGTGGGCAGACAATTGTTATCGGAGGCTTGATTGAGACAAAGAGAACAAAATCTATACATAAAGTTCCTCTATTGGGAGATATTCCTCTTTTAGGTTTTTTCTTTACTTATAAAACTACAGAGCCAAATGAGAGATCGGAATTATTAATTTTTGTTACTGCAAGAGTGATAGAGGGAAAAAAAGAACAAAGACTTTTGGCTTATGAAAGTAATTTAATAAATAATTTTAAAAGACCATTTAAATTGGAACTGAAAGAAGTAAATTTAAAATAATAAGATGAGAAGGATTCTGGTAATATCTATCCTTATTGTTTTTCTTGTTCTTATAGAAATTTGCGGATTTTTTTATCTTCAGATGAAGACTCTTCAGTTAGAGAATGAAAAGTTAAATAAGAGAATAGAGGTTTTGAGGAGAGAAAATATTTGG
Organism: uncultured Planctomycetia bacterium; assembly: GCA_964492865.1. GTDB lineage: Bacteria > Omnitrophota > Gorgyraeia > Duberdicusellales > 4484-171 > CAZBLX01. The sequence goes on from CAZBLX010000012.1 coordinate 9,738, forward strand.
TTATCTCAGTTAAAAAAGGAGCTTAAAAGAAAGAATGATTTTTTTAAAGCAGAAGTTTCAAGGTTAGAAAAGGAGAAAGAAAAACTTGAGGAACAATTGGATAAGTTCAGAATAAATGTAAATACAACCGCTCCTTTAAGCGAGAAGATAAAAGAGGTGGCGAGGTTGATAGATGAGCTTTATTCACAGGCAAAAGAGAAAAAAAGATTAAAATCCTTACTTAAATTAGTCTGGAATAAATTGAATTCTTTAAATTCAAGTATAGCTAAACTGGCGAAAGATGAACCTTTATATCGGGAAAGGTTGAGATTAAAAGAGAAAGAATTAAAAGAAAAAGAGAATTTGATTGAGAAGATGGAAGAAGATATAGAAAAGTTAATTTCTCAATTAAGAGAGGAAGAAAAAGCAAGAAAAGAATTGATGAATTCTTTTAGAAGAGAAAAAGAAGATTTAGAAAGAAGGTTGTTTAAGGAAAGAAAGTATAAAGAAAGACTGGAGAGAGAAATTGAAGAAAAGAAAAAAGAAGCAGAGAAATATTTAGCAGAATTGAATCAATTAAAGGCTCAACTTTTTCCCTATAAGCGGCAATTGAATGTTTTGAAAAAGAAGAAAAATAGATTAGAAAAGTTGGTTGCTGATTTAAGGAAATATAATACTGATTTAGAAAAAGATAGAGTTAATCTGAAAAAAGAGATTTCTTCTAAAGAAGGATTGATTAAAAAATTAAAGGAAGAGATTAAAACGGAAAAAGCAAAAATAGACAAGTTAACTCAACAAATAACCCAGTGGGAAAATAGATACAGGGATTTAAACATTCAATATTCTTCTTTAAAGAATGCGATAGAGGCTGAAAGATTAGAGGCAGCAAAAAGAGCAGATAGGATTTTAAGATTAGAGGAAGAATTACAAAAGAAAGTTCAGAAGTTAGATGAATTACAGAAGGAAACAAAGGAATATCTTAAGGAATTAGCTTTATTAAGAGAAAAAGTAGTAAGGATTGAATTAGAAAAGGCACGTTTAGAGGAAGAATTAAGAAAAAGAGAAGAAGCTTTTTTATCGTTAAGTGAAGAGATTGCCCAGATGAAAGAGTTGAGTTCTAAATTTAAAGAAAGAATCGAGAAGTTAACTCAGACTTTTCAGAAAAAAGCTTCTGAGAAAGAAGTGAAAGTGACTATAGAAAAAATAGATTTAAAAGAGAAAAAAGAACAAAAATGAGAAAGGTATTATTTGTTTATTTCTTTTTTTTGATTTCGGTATTGATTTTGAATGCACAAAATTATATTAATAATATAGAAGAAGCAAAAAAATTGTATCAAGAAGGAAAGAAAGCACTAAAGGAAGGAGATTATAAAAAAGCCAATGAATTTTTTAAAAAAGCAGAGAGAGTACTTAAAAAAGGAGAATCTGAAAAAGAAAAAATTAAATTTTCTAAAGAGACTAAAAAGAAGATAGATGAAATTAAACTTCTTAAGGAAGCCAATAAAGCATATTATGAGAAGGATTTTGATAAAGCAATGTCCTTATATGAGAAATTATTAAATTCTGTAAAGGAGAATTCCAATTTGCATTATAATTTAGGTGTAATTTATTTAAGGAAAGGTAAGTATAAAAAAGCAATAGAGGAATTTAAAAAGGCAACCCAGATTAATCCTGAAAATGCAGATGCTTATTACAATTTAGGTATCATATATGAAAGTTTTTTAGGAGATAGAAATGAGGCTATTGATTATTATAAAAAATACTTGCGTTATTCTCGTGCAGAAGATAGAGAAAGAGTAAAAAAATGGGTTGAGTATTTAAAAAGAATAAAAGAGTAAGATGATAAAGGAAGAAGAATTGAAAAATATATTACTTGATGAAAGATTGCTTACCCAAGAAGAGTTGGATAGAGCTATTGATGAGGCAAAAAAATTAAAACGTCCTTTAGAAAAGATAATCTTAGATATGCATTTGGTAGAAAAGGATACTCTTTATGAAACATTGGCTAAACGGATGGGAGTTGAATATAAAAGCTTAGATAAGATTGAAGTTGATGAAAAATTATTGAGTATTTATCCTGAAGATTTAGCTCGTTCAACAAAATCTGTGCCTTTATACATTGAGAATGATATTCTCCATGTTGCTATGGAGGATCCTCAAGATGTTTCTTTAATTGATCAGATTCAACTTTTTACTAATTATCCTTTAGAAGTGTATCTTTCATCTTCTTTTGAGATAGAGGAGGCTTTGAATAAAATTTACAAGAAAAAAGAAGAGGATATTTATGCTCATTTAGAAGGATTAAAAGCTGAGGAAGGAAAACCACTAAGCGAGACGACATCCATTGTTAAAATTGTAGATTTGATTATTACACAGGCAGTAAGAGATAGGGCTTCTGATATTCATATAGAACCGGAAGAAAATATCACGCGTCTGCGATTCCGGATTGATGGAGTTTTACATGAACTACCACCTCCTCCTAAGGAATGGGAGGCAGCAATGGTTTCCAGGATAAAGGTTTTAGCAGGAATGGATATTGCTGAGTCACGTATTCCTCAAGATGGACATTTCCAGATGAAAGTTGATGATAAAATTGTTGATTTTCGTGTTTCTACTTTACCTACAATTCATGGGGAAAATGTTGTCTTAAGATTGTTGGATACTGCCTCAATCACAATAGGTCTTGAAAGGTTAGGCTTTACAACATATGAAGATTTGAAAAGATATGAAGATTTAATCAAAAAACCTTATGGGATAATTCTCTCAACAGGTCCCACTGGGTGTGGTAAAACTACTACTTTGTATTCTGCTTTAATGAGGATAAATACTCCTGATAGAAACATAATTACTTTAGAGGACCCGGTAGAGTATAGATTAGGTCTGATACGACAGGTTCAGGTAAACCCTAAAGCAGGAATTACTTTTGCTAATGGCTTAAGAGCGATTTTACGTCAAGACCCGGATGTAATCATGGTTGGTGAGATAAGAGATTTAGAGACTGCACGTATGGCAGTTCAGGCAGCTTTAACCGGACACTTAGTTTTTTCTACTTTACATACCAATGATGCGCCTTCCGCAGTAGCAAGATTAGTAGATATGGGTGTAGAAAATTTTTTAGTTGCTGCTTCTTTAATTGGAGTTATGGCACAGCGTCTTGTAAGAGTGATTTGTCCTAATTGTAAGGAAGCATATAGACCTTCAAAAGCAGTATTAAAACGGTGGGGGTTAGAGGACAGAGAAGATTTAATTGTCTATCGGGGAAGGGGTTGTCCTGAATGCAAGGGAACTGGATTCAAGGGAAGAACAGGTATTTTTGAGTTGATGGTTGTTGATGATGAGTTAAGGGAGATGATTAACGAAGGTGCCTCAACTGTAGCCTTAAGAAAGAAGGCACAGGAGAAAGGTATGCGACTTTTGTGGGAGGATGGAAGAGAAAAAGTTTTGCGGGGAATAACTACGTTTGAGGAAGTAGCCAGAGTCTGTGAGGAACAGGTGGAGCTTAAGCCGGTAAAAGTAGAAGTAAAACCACATGTTACTGTGAAAGAGGAGATAATGAAGGTAAAGAAGCCTCAAGAAGTAAGGGTGGATACACATGCATTAGAGGAATATCGCAAACGTATTGCTCGCTGGCTAAGTGGTAAAAAATAGCTAATTAGTTATGTATGAACAATATTGGAATTTGAAAGAAAAGCCATTTCAAAATACACCAGACCCTAAATTTCTTTATCTATCTTCCCAACATGAGGATGCTTTAATGAAGCTTACCTATGTAGTTGCTCAAAATTTAGGGGCAGGACTTTTAACTGGTGTGTTTGGATGTGGCAAAACGCTTTTGGCTAAAGTAATTTTAAGAGATTTAGGTAAACAGAAATTTTGCACTGCCTATATCAGTAATCCTTTAGTGAATGAGCCAGGAGAATTAATTCGTGCTATTGTGCGTTCGTTAAGTCCTCAAGAGTTACCTGAGAAAAGAAGTGAACTTTTGATTGACCCTTTACTGGAAAAGTTGCATAATATTCTTATGGATAATATTCGGGAAGGCAAGGAAAATATTGTGATTATAGATGAAGCTCATACGATCAATGACCCACGAATTTTTGAACAATTAAGACTTATTTTGAATTTTCAGACAGAAGAAAGATTCCTTTTGACTCTGCTTATTTTAGGACAACCTGAGCTTAAAAATAAAATTGAAGCGATAAAGCCTTTGGCGCAGAGAGTTCCCATTCGTTGTCATTTAGATCCGCTTCCGGAAGAAGAAATCGCTGGATATATAGAACATCGTATAAATGTTGCCTCTAATCAAGAAAGTTCCTCGGGAACAAAACCAGTGTTTGATAAAGAAGCAATAAAGGTTGTTTACAACTATAGTGGAGGAATACCCCGTCGCATCAATACTTTGTGTGATTTAGTTTTACTCTCTGGATTTGCAAAAAAAACTCAAAAAATTGATGCTGATTTTGTGGCAAGTGTGATTAAAGAATTTAATTTAAGTTAAAAAAATGGGAGTTTACATTTATAAAGCAGTAGATTCTAAAGGAAAGATTTTAAAAGGAAAATTAGAAGCAAAAGATGAGATGGAAGTTTCTACACAGCTGGCTAAATTAGGGTATCAAGCTATAAGTATAAGTTTTAAAGGAGAAAAAACAGCATCTTTTTTTGAAAGATTTTTAAAGAAAGGAATTAGAAAGGTTTCCCCTCAAGCATTAATTGTTTTTACCCGTCAATTTGCAACGATGGTGAAAGCTGCTGTTCCAATTGTAGAAGCTTTGGGAGTTTTAGCTGAGCAGGCTGAAGATGCAAGTTTAAAGGAGGCATTACATCAGATTGTTCGGGATATTGAAGA
>CAZBLX010000013.1:0-8324 GCA_964492865.1 uncultured Planctomycetia bacterium
CCTGCCACTACTCTTTCAGGAGGTGAAGCACAAAGAATTAAGTTAGCCTCACAATTAAGAAAAAAAGCTACCGGTAAGACTTTATATATTTTAGATGAGCCTACTACCGGACTTCATTTTGATGATACAAAAAAGCTTTTGGCTGTATTACAGCGACTTGTAGATAAAAAAAATACAGTGATTGTGATTGAGCACAATTTGGATGTGATAAAGTGTGCAGATTATATAATTGATTTAGGACCTGAAGGGGGTGAGGAAGGAGGGTATTTGGTAGCGTGTGGAGCTCCTGAGGAGATAATTAATGTGGAAAGTTCTTATACAGGAAAATTTTTGAGGGAAAAATTAGAAAAAGAAAAGATAGCGGTAAGTAAATGAGGCGTATAATTCTTATTTCTATTTTCTTATTTTTTTCTTTAAAAGTATTTCTTAAAGAACCAACCCCTGAGGAACAGGCTTTTTATGTAGCTCGAAAAGCATTTGAGGACAGATTTTATGCTGCCAGTCAAACTCTTTTTGAGAAATTCATTCATAAATTTCCTCAAAGCAAAAAAGTCTATTTGGCAAAATTTTATATTGCCAAATCTTTATTTTTCCGTCATCAATATATTAAAGCTTTAAAAATTTTAAAAGAATTAGAGAAAATAAATCAGCCTGAGGAAAGATTAGATGAACTTTATTATTGGTTAGCTAAAACTTATTTTAAAGGAAAAGAATTTTCTGAGGCAGAAAAATATTTAAAAAGAATAATTAAAAGTTTTAAAAAATCTTCTTATTTCTGGAAGGGTTATTATCTTCTGGCAGAAATTTATTTTTCTCAAGATAAATATCTTTTAGCAGATTCTATTTGGAAAAAGATTATTGATGAATGTGATGAACGAGAGCTTAAAGAAGAGGCAATTTTAAAATTACTTGAAGGAAAATATTTAAAAGAAGACTATATTTCTTTAGAAGAATATACCCAAAAGTTTCTCCCTTATTTTGAAAATTCAAAAAAGAAGAATTTTCTTCTTTTTTATAAAGGAGAAGTTTTTTATTACAAAGAGAATTATAAAAAAGCCTTAAGGTTTTTTAAAGAGGCATTAAAGATTTCTTCTCAATCTTTTCTAAGCGATCTTCTTAAAAAGCGAATCGGTGATTGTTTACTGAAAGAGAGAAAATTTGAAGAGGCAAAAAGTAATTTTGATAAGATTTCTTCAGCTGAAATTCGTCAGTTTGCTTATATTGGTTATTATTTAGAGTCACAAAATTACGAGAAAGCATTAAATCTTATAGAAAGTTTTTTAAAAAGATTTCCTGAGAGCAGATATTATCTGTATGTATATTTAGATAAAGCAGAAGTATTTTATAAATTAGGAAGAGTAAATGATGCTCTTTATACTTATAAAAAAATTTTGGAAGAATTTACAAAAATCCCTCAAAGCATTAAAGATAAAGCTTGTTATGGTCTGGCCTGGTGTTATCTAAAAAAAGGTGAATATGAGAAAGCAATAAAAGAGTTTGAGAATATTATAAATACAACGACTAATGAGTTTTTAAGATTAAGTTCTCAGATACAGATTGCCGATATTTATCAAGAGGAGGGTCTATATCAGTTAGCTTTGGAAAATTATAATCGTATTTTAAAAGAATATCCTGAAAATATTTATGCTGATTATATTCAATTCCAGATTGGTTTAGTGTTTTTAAAAAACAATCAAAAAGAATCCGCAAGATTATGTTTTCGTAATTTGGAGAAAAAATTCCCTTCTTCTAAACTCATTCCTCAGGCAAATTATTATTTAGCTACAATTTATTTTTCTGAAGAAAAATATGAGCTTTGTCAGAAGATTTTGGAAAAAAACTGGGAAAAGTTTAAATTTACACCTTTTGAAGAAAAAGCAAAATATCTTTATGCAAAGTCTCTTTTTAATCAGAAAAAATATAAAGAGGCAGATGAAATTTTTGACCAACTTTTGAAAAAGACAAAAGATGTGGAGTTGAAGCAACTACTTTTTTTAGATAAGGCTTATGTTTATTTTAATCTTTCTCAAGAGGAGGAAGCAGGAAAAATATTAGAAAGATTTATAATTAAATTTCCTTATTCTGAGTATCTTCCCTCTGTGCTTCTTGATTTAGGTAATCTTTATTTCAAAAAAAATAAATTAAGGAAAGCAGAAAAATATTACAGAAGAATTATCAAAAATTATCCTCAAAGTGATTTAAAGTATGAAGCAATGATAGGGATAGCGATGATTTTAGAAAAGAAAGATAAGTTTAAAGAAGCGGAAGAATATTTAAATAAGATTATAAAACAAGCCCCTTCCTTAGTATCTTCTAAAGCTAAGTTATTCTTGGCAAGGTTATATTCTCAAGAGGATAAAAATGAAGCTGCTTTAAAGATTTATGATGAAGTGATAGAAGAAAACAATACTCTTTCTTCTTTTGCTCTTTTAGAAAAGGCATATCTTTTTAAAGAATTGAGAGAATATAAAAAAGCAATTAAATTATTTGAAGAAGCAGAAGAAAAGGGTATAAAGAATCCTCTTCTTTATCTTTCTTTGGGTTTCTGCTGGGAGAAATTGAAAGATAAAAAGAATGCTTTAGCTAATTATTTTAAGATTATTTATCTTTTTGATAATCCTGAATATCAAGCAAAAGCCTATTTTCGTATTGCTAAAATTTATGAAGAAGAAAATAAATTTCAGGAAGCAGCACAAATTTATAAAAAAATAATTTCTTTGGGGATAAAAGAGAGTAAAATTGCTCAGGAAAGATTAAAAAGAATAAAAATGAAAGGAGGTTTATGATTTCTATTATTACTCATGGAGGGTGGCTGATGCTTCCTATAATTTTTTGTTCGGTAATTTCCTTAGCTATCATCATTGAACGTTTTTTTTATTTTTCCACTATCAGGTTAAATACACTTCAAAATCTTCCTCAAATTTTTGACTTTGTAAGAAGAAATAGAATTAAAGAGGCAATTGAGGAAACAGAGAAGTTGCCTTCTTTTTTGGCTAATATATTAAAAGCAGCTCTTCTTCATTACGATCAATCAAAAGAGGTGATAAAAGAGGCGATGGAAGCAGCTTCCTTAGAGGAATTCCCCAAGTTAGAGAAAAATCTTAATTTTTTAAATATGATTGCTCACATTTCTCCCTTATTAGGACTTTTAGGAACAGTGGTGGGAATGATTAAATGTTTCTATATAATTGAACAGAAAGCAGGTGTATATGGAGTGGTTAATCCTTCCGATTTAGCTTCCGGAATTTGGGAAGCACTTCTTACTACTGCGGCAGGATTATCGGTAGCGATTCCCACAATTTTGGCTTATAATTACTTTGTTCATCGGGTAAATCTTTATATATTAAGTGCAGAAAAGGCTTGTAGTGAGTTAATTGAGATAATATCTCAAAAACCCTATGAGATTTAAAAGAAAGATTAAAAGCGAGGAACTTTTTAGAACCATAGAACTAACTCCCTTAATTGATTGTGTATTTTTGCTTCTTATATTTTTTATGCTCACCTCAAGTTTCATTCTTGTTCCTGGAATTAATGTAAAACTTCCTAAAGCGGTAACAAGTCAGCAGATAAGTATTCAGAGAGTAGTTATTGTTGTTACTTCTGAAGATATAATTTATTTTGAAGATAAACCTGTCACTTTAAAAGAGTTATTCAAGATATTAAAAGAAAAAAAGGCAGAGTCTGTATTTATCAAAGCAGATAAAGATGCTTCTTTGGGGATAATTGTGGAGATTTGGGATATATGTAAAAAATTAGGTATAGATAAAATAGGAATTGCTACCACTTATAAAGAAGAAAAATGAAGTATATCTTTTTCCTTATTTCTTTATTTCTTCATTTATTCTTTTTTGTTTTTATTTTTCCTACCATTGATAAAAAATCTACGCCCGTAATAGTTAGCTGGTTAGATGTTTTATCTTCTTCTGATTTGGTGAGCAAGAAAAAAGAAAATAGAATAATTAATCATAAAATCTATACATGGTTTTCTAAAGTAAAAAGTGAAGATTATTTTTTTAAAAAAAATTCTATAGCTTTATTTAGAAGTTATTTTTTGTCTATTTATAAGTTTCCTTTATTTTTATCTATAAAAGCTGTGCCAGAAAAAAATAAAAAAATTTCTAAAAACCTAATTCATTCAAAGTATTTCTTGCTTTCTTTAGAAAAACCGACTTTTTTGGAGAAAAAAGAAAAAATTCTAAATTTAAAATATAGAATTGATACTGATAAAGAAGGAAGAATATTATTTTTTGTTCCTCAAATTTTGGATAATGATTTAATGCTTCTTTATACAAATGTTCATTTAAGACACAATTTTCTTTTTCTTAAAAAAAGAAATCTTTTCTGGACAAAAATAAAAATTGTGATAAAATGAAGATAGATATTACTTTCTTTTTAGGATTTTTATTTTCTTTAATATTGTTCTTTTTGATATTTAGTTTTTCTAATGAAAGAAAAAAAGTTTTTTCTTTACAGAGAAAAAATAAAATGAAGATTTTAAAGTGTCCGGTATGTTTAGGAGTATATTTTGTACATCAGAGGAAGAAATATTCTCGTTGTCCATTCTGTCTGAGTATAAATAAATCGGAAGATGATCACTGAAATTGGAATAGTAGCGGGAGAAATCTGGCAGTTTTTAGAAAAGAAGGAGAAGGTGATGTTGGAAGAGCTTTTTAAAAAGATAGATAAATCTAAGGAATTAGTCTTGATGAGCTTAGGGTGGCTGGCACGAGAAGGTCATGTTATTCTTGAAAAGAAAAAGGATACATATGATGTAAGATTGAGAAAAAAGAAGAAAGGGGTAGTTTTAGTTGTGGTTATGGGAGCACTGGTTGTGATGTGTCTTTTAGCTTTAATTGCTATTGAGTTAGCTACACAAAGAGCAGGCCTTTCTGGTCAAAGGTTAAAAGCAATAAAAGCTCAATTTGCTCTTCAGGCAGGAGTTGTGGATGCTTTTAAGAGATTAAAAAATGGAGAGATTACCTCTTTTCCGCATACATATAATTTAGGGACAATTAATGGATTTGATGTAGAAGTGACAGTAAAAACAAAAGGAGATACAAGTTCTCCTCATCCCTGCCCTTCTACAGCCCCTTCCGATTACTGTATATTTGTTACTGCCTATCGTTAATTTAAATCTCAATATATAGGGCTGAAAAATATAATATACAATATGTATGGAAATATTAATATTTTTTTGAAAAAATAACTTGACTTAATTAGGTTAGGATAATTTAATAAAAATTGTAGAAAGAGTAAAAAAATGAGGAAAAAATTAAATAAACGTTTATTGAGTGTAGAAGAGCTGGCTCAGTATTTGAATTTAAGAAAGCAGACGATTTATAATTGGCTACATAACAAAAAAATTACAGGAATAAAAATAGGAAAAGTCTGGCGTTTTGAGAAGGAAGAGATTGATAAGTGGTTACAGAAGCATAAGATGAAATCCTTATGAAGACAGTAGGTATTTCTGTTGGAGAGGAAAATATTGGAGTAATTATAACGGAAGAGGAGAAGATCACTTTCTCTAAAACTCACTTCTTTCAGAAAGAAGATATAGGGGCTAAGATAGGTGAGATTTTAGCTCAACTAAATATTGAGAAGGGAAGTTATGTTTATTTAACTTTACCTGAGAAAGATGTTATCTTGCGTAGTTTCGTTTTACCTTGGATGAGTAAGAAAGAAATAGAAAGCGGAATCTCTTTTGAGATAGAAAAATATGTTCCTTTTAAGATAGAAGAATTAGTATGGGATTATAGTTATAAAAGGTTTGTTAAAAAGAAAAAAATTATAATTTCTTTTTTAGCTATTAAAAAGAGACAGTTTGAGCAGATAGAAAAGATAATTTCCTCCCAAGATTTAAAATTATCTTTGATTGAACCCCATTTTTTTTCTTTATTTAGATTAATAAAAAACAGAAAGGAATATTTAAAATTTAAATGTTTAGCTATTTTCGATTTTACCTCTCTTGATTGTTCTTTTACTTTCTTTTTTGAGGAATTCGCTCTTTTTAATCATAGTTTTTCTTTAAGAGACTTAGTGCCTGATTTAGATTTATCTTCTAAGGCAATAAAAGCAAAAGTTAGCGAAGAGATAAGATTTTCTTTGCAGTATTTTCGCCGAGAGTTTAATATCTTTTCTTTAGATAAGTTAGTAATAATTGCAAAAGAAAAATCTTTTGATCAAGAATTCTTTTCTTCCTTAAGGGAAGATTTAGAGATAGATATGGATGTAATTTTTCTTAAGGAGTTGACACCAGCGCAAATAGAGGATGTAGAAAAAGTAGAAGCTTATGCGGCTACACAGATAGATTCTTTTCCTGTAAAGTTTGTTCCTATACGTAAGGAGAAAGAAGGATTTCTGTTTACTGCTATCACCGCTGTAAAGATAGAAAAGACTTTACTTAAATTTTTTTTAATTCAGACTCTGGTAGGCGTTTTCTTTTTAACACTTATAACTGTTTTTTTCCAGATGAAGACTAATAAATTAGCTATAGAGGCAAAAGAAAAGGAAAGAAGAATAGCCTCTTCATCATTTAAGGGAAAAAGTATTAAGAGTTTGAAAAAGATATTAGAAGAGCGCAGGAAATCTTTAGAAGAAATTAACAAGATATCTTCTCAGGAAGTCTCATTTTTATTTGAAGACATAGAGAAGAATATTCCTGAAGGAATGTGGCTGGAGAGTTTGAAGGTAAATTTTGAGGAAGGAAGTGGTAGTATTAGTGGATATATATATTTGGATAACTATTTTAATGAGAAAGAAAAAATAGAAGAATTTATTTCGCGTTTAAGTGAATCATCCAAAATAGGCAAGCTTTTTCCTCATATAAAAGTATCGGAGAGGAAAAGAAGAAAAATTCGGGATTTTGAAGTTACTTATTTTGAGATTGGATTAGAAAAAAGTGAGAAATAGAGAGAGTTATCTACTTATTGGAGAGCTTGTTCTTTTTGTCTTTCTAATTTGCGGTGTTTACATTCATTATCAGAAGAGAATTAAGACAGAGAAAATGAAGTTGGATGTATTGAGAAAAAAAGTATCTTTGATTAATCAGCTTGAAGAGACAGATAAGATTTGGAGAGAAAAAGCGAAGGTTTATTTAGCAGAAGACATTCTTTTTTTAAAAGAGAATATAAAAAATAAAGTCAATTCAAGAAATATAAAGATTGAAGAATGGAAGATTTCGCCCTCTCAAAAAAAGAATTTGATTTCTGAATATGAGATAGGAATAAGATTGTATGGTAATTACGATAATTTTGTGGAATTTATTAAAGATATAGAAAAAGTGCCTTTTATGAAAGTGAGAAGTTTATCTATAAAAAGAGATGCGGTAGGTAATTTGAAAGTAGAGTTAAAATTTTTAGGAGAAGTAAAAAGCTAAAATGCGTCCTTTTTTGTGTACAGTTATACTGTTAATGTTGGGGCTGTGTTTGGGGAAAGAAAAAAGAAATCCTTTTATGCCCGTTCTTCCTAAGCATAAGAAAGTTATCAAGAAAGTAATAAAAGAGGAGAAAAAGTTAGATACTAAAAGTATTAAATTAGAAGGAATAGTGTGGGGAGAAGATAAAGCTTGTGCAATTATTAATGGTGAAGTTTACACGAAAGGAGATAGAATAGAAGAAGTTGGAGCAGAAATTTTAGAGATCAATAAAAATGGTATTAGTTTAAAATATGGGAAAAGGATTTATGAAATAAATATGGAGTTAGAATTAAGAAAGGAGAGACAATGAGAAAAGTAGTAATGTTGATTTTTTTTGTATTCTTCCTCTCTTCTATTTTTTGTCAAGTAGATAATTTTTATGGAGAGTATTTACTTAGTAAAATTAAAAAAAGAATTTCTATAAATTTGGAGAAAGTAAGATTGGTAGATCTGCTTAAAGCTTTCTCTGTTCAGAGTGGACTTAATTTTATCTGTACAGAGGCCATAAGAGAAAGAACTTTGACTGTTTATTTGGATAATGTTCCTTTAAAAGAGGCGATAGATATGATTTTTAAAGCAAATAATCTGGCTTATGACTACTATCCTCAAGCAAATCTATTTGTAGTAAAAGAGTTAGGGAAGCCATCAGTTGAGTTGAAAACAAAAGTATATAGATTAAAATATATCAGAGTTGAAGGTTCACGTTTACAGGAGGAGATAAAAAATATTTCTGGTTCGGCAGGAGGAGGAATAGGAGGAGAAGGAGGAGGTGGTGGAGGTGGGGCAAAGGTTGAGGTTCATATTAAGGAAGCAGTGGAAGGGGTTTTATCAGAATATGGAAAGGTTATTGAGGAGCCTTCTACAAATTCTTTAATTGTTGTTGATGTTCCCTCTCGGTTTCCTATGATTG
>CAZBLX010000013.1:8424-13307 GCA_964492865.1 uncultured Planctomycetia bacterium
CCTTCTACAAATTCTTTAATTGTTGTTGATGTTCCCTCTCGGTTTCCTATGATTGATAAAATAATAGAAAGTTTAGATAAACCTCAATCAAAAGTATTAATTGAGGCAGAAATTTTAGATGTTTCTAAAACGGCAATTGATAAACTGGGAATAAATTGGCCTGAGACCTTAGCTACACTAAATGTTATTGGAGGAAGGATGACTTCCTTTCCTTTTGAGGGAAGCAAGGAAAATGTATCTGCCAATTCATCTACTTTGAGCATAGATTCAACTTATGGCACGATTGAATGGTCAGCAAATAATTTTGCTCCCTCAATTCTTACTGTTTTGGGAGCCGAACTGGCACTCAAATTTTTAAAATCTCAGGCAGATACTAAGGTGTTGGCACGGCCAAAAGTTTTAACTTTATCGGGAGAGACGGCAGAGATAAAAATTACCACTGATGAGGCAATTGGGATTACTAAATCGGAAGATGAGCAGGGAAATGTAGAATATACTATTGAGCGTGAAGAGACAGGGACAAGATTGAGAGTAACTCCTCAAGTAAATCCCTCTGGAGAGATAACCTTAGTGATTGAAGCTGTTCAGAAAGTAGCTAAGGATAGTGGATTTGCTACCACCGCAGCAGCTTTTGTGACAGGAACAATAAAAAATCCTGAGGAAAGAAGCACGCGCACAGTAGTAAGATTAAGAGACGGAGAGGTGCTTTTAATTGGAGGGTTGATAAGAAAAGAAACAACAAAAAGTACCACTCGCGTTCCTTTCATTTCTGAGATTCCTTTATTGGGAAGTCTTTTTAGGGGAGAGGATAAGAATGTAAAAGAGAGAGAATTGCTTATTTTTATTACTCCTCACATTGTGAGAGATTTTGCCTCTTTTCCTTTGAAAGAAAAAAGTGTTAAGATGAGGGAGCAAAGTATTCCTTTATCTCGAGAAAGAATTATTACTTCTTTTTTAGATAAGTTTTCGAATGAGTAGTAAATATAAAAAAATAGGAGAAATTCTGGTTGCCGAAGGAGTAATTACCCCTTCTCAACTTGAAGAGGCTATAAAAATACAGGTAAAAGAAGGAGAAAGATTAGGAGATATTCTTGTAAAATTAGGTTATGTAAGCGAAGAACAGATTCTTAATGCTTTAAGTAAACAGTTGCATATTCCTTATGTAAGCTTAGCTTCAGGAAAGTTGAGACCTGACCCCAATCAAGATTTAGATAGACTTATTCCTTATGATTTTGCTATAAAGAATTTAGTTTTACCTTTATTTCGAAATTTAAATTCTTTAACTGTGGCTATTTTTGATCCCCTTGATTTGATACTGATTGATAATCTTAAGAAATTGACTGGTTGCGAGATAAATCCTATTTTGGCTACAAAAAGTGATATTCTGAAGGCAATTGAAGAGTTTTATGGAAGAGAGAAAGTTTTTAAAGAAGCAATTGAGTCAGCTCATCAAGAAGGCATAGAGGAGGTGAAGATAGAGGAAGAAGAATTAAGTTTAGATAAACTTATTGCTCGTGCGGAAGAAGCTCCAGTAATAAAACTGGTGGATTTAATTATTCATCAAGCGATTGAGGAAAATGCTTCTGATATTCACATTGAGCCTCAAAGAGATAGCCTGCGTTTACGTTACCGGATTGATGGAGTATTATATGAAGCCCCTCCTCCCTCAAAATCTTTACTTCTTCCTATTGTGTCACGAATAAAGATTCTGGCACGGATGGATATTGCCGAGAAACGCCTTCCTCAAGATGGAAGTTTTATGGTGAAGGTGAAGAATAGATTGATTGATTTAAGAATTTCTACTGTTCCCACTGTCTATGGAGAGAAAGTGGTAATAAGAATATTAGATAAATCAAGAGTTCCTTTAGATTTATCTAAATTAGGATTTTTCCCTGAGGAGTTAGAAAAGATTAAGAAAGGAATTCGTGCCTCTTATGGATTGATTTTTCTTACCGGTCCTACAGGAAGTGGTAAAACTACAACTCTTTATGCTGTTTTAAATGAACTTAATTCCGCTGAGAAAAATATTCTCACAATTGAGGATCCAGTGGAGTATAGATTGGAGGGGATAAATCAAGTTCAGGTAAAGCCAGAAATTGGTTTAACTTTTGCTAATGTTTTAAGAAGCTTTTTAAGACAAGACCCTGATATAATTTTAGTGGGAGAAGTAAGGGATTTGGAGACTGCTGAAATTTGTATAAGAGCAGCATTGACTGGACATCTGGTTTTATCTACACTTCACACTAATGATGCTGTAGGAGCAGTTACACGCCTGGTAGATATGGGACTACCTCATTATCTTGTTTCTTCCTCCTTACGGTTAATTGTTGCCCAGAGATTGGTGAGAAAATTATGCAGCTGTAAAGAACCTTATGAGATAAAAAAAGAAGAGTTACCTTCTCATATAAATATTTCTGTTCCGGTGATTTATAAACCTAAAGGTTGTCAAAAATGTAGATATATTGGATTTAAAGGAAGAACTCTAATCAGCGAGGTAATTCTTGTGGATGAAGATATTCGTAGAGCAATTTATGAGAAATTACCCGCTTCAGAGCTTCTGCAATTGGCGAAGAGGAAAGGAACATATACATTATTAGAGAGTGGAATTAGAAGGGTTGAGGAAGGAGTTACTTCTCTTGAGGAAATTTTATCGGTAACTACTTTCTGATATGCCTTTATATCAATACATAGTTAAAGACAAGGAAGGCAAAAGAATAAAAGGGGTAGAGGAGGCTTCTTCAAAAAAGGACTTAATTGAGAAATTAAAGAGAAGAGATTATTTTATTATTTCCTTACAGGAATTAGGTAAAAAAGAAAGAAAAGGTGTCTTTTTAAAAGGGAAAAAGCGTCACTCGTTAAAATATATAGATTTAGTATTTTTTGCTCGTAATTTAGCGATAACTCTTTCTGCTGGTTTACCTCTTGTAAGAAGCTTAGAGGTGCTTTCTTCTCAAACAGAAAGTGCAAAACTGAGTAAAATACTGCAGAAGATGATTGAAGATATAAAAAGAGGTCTTTCTTTAAGTGAAGCTTTATCCAAGTTTCCTGATGTTTTCTCTCCCTTGTGGCGAGGGATGATAGAGGCTGGTGAGGCAAGTGGGAATCTTATCTTTACCTTAGAGAAGCTGGCAGATTATTTAGAATTAAGATGTGATTTTGAGAGAAAAATAAAAAGTTTTCTTATTTATCCTACCATTCTTTTAATTGTTGCCACGGTAGTAGTTTTTGTTTTCTTTTATCAAATCCTTCCCCGATTTAGTAGGATATTTACGCAGTTTGATATTAAACTTCCTTTACTTACACAGATTCTTTTTAAAATCAGTAATTTCGTCAAACAACATTTTTGGTTGATTCTTATTATGATTTTTGTTATGATTTTTCTCTTTTTATGGGGAAGAAAAAAAAGAGAGGTAAAGGTAGTTTGGGATAGATTAAGTTTGAAGTTACCACTTTTTAAAAAATTGATGAGTCTGGTCTATTTGGAAAGATTTGCCTCTTTAATGTATATTCTTTTAGAAAGCGGGGTTCCTATAGTTTATACTCTTGAAGTGGTAAGTAAAAGTATCGGGAATGTAATTTTTGAAGAAAGAATCACCTCTTTAAAAGAAGAGGTAAAAAAAGGAAAAAGTTTATCTTCCGAATTAGCAAAAACTCCTTTATTCCCCCCTTTACTTTCTGAAATTAGCCAGGTGGGCGAGGAGGCGGGTAATCTTTCTCAGATGTTTGAGAAAGTATCTGCTTATTATCAGAAGGAGTTATCTGCACGTATTGAAAGATTAGTTTATATACTTGAGCCAGCAATGATTGTAATCATGGCAGCAATTGTAGGGGCAATCGTTATCTCTTTATTTTTACCTTTATTTAAACTTTCTACCTTGGGAGCTTAGGGGTTGATGGAAAGGAAAGAATGTGGTAAAATAAAATGGAGAAAAGGGGTAAAAAGTTTTTATTAATTAAGAAAGGAGGTAAAATGCGGAGAGGTTTTACTTTATTAGAATTATTAACCGTTGTTATCATTATAGCTATTCTGGCAGCTATTGCTATTCCTCAGTTTTTTAGAGCTGCTGAACGAGCAAGGGCATCGGAAGGTGTGCATGTGTTAGGTATAATAAGAAGTGCGCAATTGAGATATTATGCTGAACATGGGTTTTTTACTGATAAGATTGAGCATTTAGATATAGATGTCCCTACGGCCACTCTTAAATATTTCGGCACACCCACGCTAAACAAGTCTGCTACTTATATGGGTAGTGGCGATGAGGATTTGGTAAGTATTAAAAGGAATAATGTTCAGTGTGGAAGTTATTGCGGATATACTTTAAAAATAGGTGATGATACTGGAAAAGTTATATGTAGTAAAGGTGGAGGAGCTACGAATCAGTGTCCACCAGGATTTGATAGTTCTTACTAATAATGCAAAAAATTAAAAAATCTTTTACTCTTATAGAACTGATAATGGTGGTAATTATTATAGGAATATTAGCAGGAATAGGTCTTCCTATGTATCGTAAAGCGGTTTTAAAAGCAAGAGATAGAGAGGCACAGGCAATGTTGAGGTTGATTAAAGAGGCAGAAAGAAGCTATTATTTAGACCAGGGTGATTATGTTGATTGTACAAGTACTGATGATTGTAATGCTAAATTAGACTTGGATCTTCCCTCTCAATACTGGAGTTATGAAGTAAACATCACCGGTACTGACCAATTTTGTGCTCATGCTAAAGGAGTACCCAATCAAACTCTGCATTCTGACTGGTATATCTCTGAAGCGATGGATGAGCCCTCTCCTTCCGGATGCACTCATTAATTTTCTCTAAAATTATAAACGGGCCTGTAGCTTAAAGGGAGAGCGCCTGCTTCGCAGGCAGGAAGGTGGGAGTTCAA
>CAZBLX010000014.1:0-12878 GCA_964492865.1 uncultured Planctomycetia bacterium
CTGCAATCTCCTCACACATCTCGTATCCAATTTTTTCATGAGTGTAAAAAACTGTTCTATTGTTTTTAATTTTTTTTGCTTTTGGCTTTCCTATATCATGAAGAAGACAGGCGAGTTTAAGAATATAAAGACGCTTTCTTTGATAAGCCAACTCTTCATCTAAGTATTTTTTTATCTTTTTAAACTTTCTTAAATAACGATGATACAAAAACTCGAAACAACGCAAAGTCTCAAGAGAATGCCTCCAGACATCTAAATGGTGATACCCCCCCTGATAAACCTCACGCATAGAAGAGATATGGGGAATAATTTCATCAATAATGTATAAACTATCCATCAATTTAATCGTTTTGTAAGAGAATTTGCAGTCTAAAATTTTAAAAAGCTCCTCATTAATTCTTTCTCCCGAAACATTTATAAGATATTTTCTGTATTTAGATAAAATCTTTAATGTATTCTTCTCAATTTTTAAATTATATTTTGAAGATAAACTAAAAGCACGCAGAATTCTTAAAGGATCCTGAAGAATAACTTTTTCCTGAGTTAATCTTAAAACTCTATTTCTTAGGTCTTTTTTCGCTCCCAAAAGATCAATCACCTCTATTTGAGGAAGTTTGTTAAGAGAAACAGCTAATGTATTTATAGTAAAATCTCTGTTTTTAATATCTTCTTCTAAATTTTTTCCTTTAAATGAAGAAAAATCATAACGAATCTCTTCATTATCTTTTTTAAAAACTACCCGATAGGTCTTTTCTTCCTCATCCAAAACAACTAAATGCGCACCTATCTTTTGAGAAAACTCCAAAGCAACTTTGTAAGGATTAACATTGGCAACGAAATCAAAATCAAATTTGCTTTTTCTTCTTAAATATAAATCCCGCAAAAAACCTCCCACCAGCCACATATTCAATTTTTTTTTCTCAACAGTCTCTTTAAGAGTAGTGATATAGGGGATCTCTTTTACTTTTTCAAGATACATAGGAAGGGTTAAAAATAAATCAACTGGGGCTTGAAACTGGCAAAGTCAAAAATCACCACTGATGATTTATTGGAAAGCCAACCACAAGCCTCTCCAGGATTAATCAAAAGTTTGCCTCCCCTTTCTTCTATTTGAGGTTTATGGGTATGCCCAAAGATTATTATATCTGCCTCTAATTCTTGAAATATATGAGTTAAAGCAATTCTTTTACCTTCCTCTTCTATAAAAAAAGGGGGGGTCTTTATTCTTCCTGAAGAAATCTTTAAGAGCCCTTCTTTTTCTCCATCATTATTTCCAAAAACCCCAAACCAGCTAATTCCTGACTCATTCAAAGGATGAAGAGCAAAAGGAGCAACAAAATCTCCAGCATGAAGAATCAAATCTACTTTATGAAGAAGAAATATATCTATTGCTTCCTTTATCTTTATAAGATGGTCATGAGTATCTGATATTATTCCTATTTTCATATTGACTCTCCCAATTTTTTAAATACTTCTTCCTCAACATATAAAGGAGATTTGGTTCTTACTGCTAAAGCAATACTATCTGAGGGACGAGCATCAACTATTTTTTTACCTTGAGGGGTTAAAAGATGTAATTTAGCATGAAAAGTAGAATCAATTAATTTATCAATAACTACTTTCTCTAAAGATATATCTAAATTATCCAACAAAGACTTTATCAAATCATGAGTAAGAGGACGAGGAGGTCTGAACCCTGAAAGATGCATCCTTATCGCTAAAGCTTCATTCAATCCAATTACAATGGGCAAAAGTTTTGTTCCGTTTTTTTCTTTTAAAACAATTACCTGCTCATGTCTTTCTTCATCAATAATTATTCTTGATAATTCTACCTCAATCATTTCATCTTTTTACTTAAAATTTCTCTTAGTTCTCTTAAAAACTGATTTACATCTTTAAATTGACGATATACAGAAGCAAACCTAACATAGGCAACATCATCTAATTGTGATAACTTTTCCATAACTAATTCTCCAATATAACGTGATTCTACCTCACGGTCAAATTTCTTCTGAATCTCTTTCTCTATCTCAGAAACTACCTTCTCTAAAGTCTCAATACTTATTGGTCTTTTATGGCAAGCACGCAAAAGTCCATTTAAAATTTTTTCTCTCTGAAAAGCTTCCCTTCTTCCATCTTTCTTTATCACCATAAGAGGGGTTTTTTCCACATATTCATAAGTAGTATATCTTCTTCCACAGTTTAGACACTCTCTTCTTCTTCTTATTGATGTTGCATCTTGAGTTTCCCGTGAATCAATTACTTTATCCTCATTATAACCACAATAAGGACACCTCATTTAGAATTTATAAGTTAAAGCTGCCCAATAAAATACATGATATTCTTTAATATCTAAATCTATATCCTCAACACTGGTTCCGGTATCATCAACTCCGGGAGAAAGAGGATCGTCTCCATACCAGTACTGAGATTGCTCACCTTCTGTATCTACACTGAGATAATCAATCCCTAAATTAAAACTCCAGTTTTTTTGCATCTCTAAAAAAAGATTTAAAGCTACATGTGCAGCCCAACCTTTACAATCTCCATGAGACAATTTATTCCTTAAAACATGATCATCTCTATCCTTAGCTTTAGCATAAGGAGAAAAAGCTAATTCCATTCCTAACCCCCAATTTTTTAAAAATTTTATTTTTGGATTATCTACAGCAGTTATATAACTTCCTTCCACTCCAAAATAGGGAAGATAATATTCTACTTTATAATCTAAAACCTCCTCTCCCTCATGAGAACTTCCTCCACCAAGTACATCACGTATTCCTAATATCCTATATTTAAAACGTTCATAACGATACCCTCCCACAAGATCAATTTTTCCTTTTTTGTTCTTACCTCCCCATTCTTTCCAAAAATTTTCTCCTTCCCAGATTCTATACTTTAAAGAAGCATCCCATATATCTATCTTTACTTCTGCATCGGATTTGGTATGAGACCAAAGTAAATCATCTATCCAATCTTTATCCTCCATATCTTTATGTGCTTTCTGCCACATCTCATCATAAATGGCAAAACTTAAAAATAAAGGTTTCCTTCCTATACTAAACTCTCCTCCATAAAGCCAATTACCCAAAGGAAACTCTAATTTACTTTTTCCTGTAGAACCTCCTCCTGCATCAAATTGAATCTTATAATGAGTTTTTCCATCTAAATAACCTGTCTGAATACTTATTTTTATCTCCCATTCATCCAAAAATTTCTTAATAATCTCTTGACGGGAGGAAAAATTAGAAGATAGAGCAGAAAAGAGAAATATTAAATTTAAAATAATAAATCCTCCCAGAATTTTTTTCATTCTTCCCTCCTCTTTTTAAACCTTGCTACTTCTACTTTTGCCTTTTTTAAAAACTCTTCTGCCATCTCATCTGGGTAACTATCTTCATAAATTACTTTTTTAATCCCTGCATTTATAATCATTTTAGCACAGATACTGCAAGGAGCACAAGTAATATATAAAGTGCTTCCCTTAATTGAGACTCCGTGTAAGGCTGCCTGAATAATCACATTTTGCTCTGCATGTAGTCCTCGACAAATCTCATGACGAACTCCTGAGGGAACTTTTAACTTTTCTCGCAAACATCCTGTTTTATCACAATGTGGCAATCTCTGTGGTGCACCATTATATCCGGTAGCCAAAATCCTCCTATCTTTAACCAGAACTGCTCCTACTTTTCTACGCAAACAAGTTGAACGACTACTCACAAGATGTGCCACTTTCATAAAATACTCATCCCAATCTGGTCTTTCTATTCTCTTTTTAGATTTTGATTTCTTCATAGAGAGGAAATTTATCTAAAAGCTCTTTTACATCTTTGCGAATTCTATCCAATTTTTCCTCATCATTACAAAAACGTATTGTCTTATCAATTAACTCTGCAATTATCTCCATTTCAGGTTCTTTCATACCTCGTGTAGTTACCGCTGGTGTTCCAATCCTTATCCCACTGGTTATTTTAGGAGGATAAGGATCATAAGGAATAAGATTTTTATTTACGGTAATGTTTACTTTCTCTAAAATATGAGCACAATCACGTCCAGTTATATCTTTATCTCTTAAATCCACAAGAAAAAGGTGGGTATCTGTTCCTCCACTTACAATACGATAACCTCTATTTTCTAAAGCTTTTGCGAATGCTTTTGCATTTTTAACGATTTGTCTTTGATACTCTTTAAATTCTTCTTTTAAAGCCAATCCAAAACCTACTGCTTTTGCCGCAATTATATGCATTAAGGGTCCACCTTGTCCTCCAGGAAAAACAGCAGTATCAATTTTTTTGGCAAATTCTTTCCGGCAGAGAATAAAACCACCTCTTGGGCCACGCAAAGTTTTATGGGTAGTTGAGGTAACAAATTCTGCAAATTCAACAGGATTTGGATAAATTCCTGCTGCCACTAATCCTGCAAAATGAGCCATATCTACTAATAGATATGCTCCCACAGAATCAGCAATCTCTCGGAATTTTTTAAAATCAATGATTCGCGGGTAGGCTGAGGCTCCAGCAATGATTAATCTTGGTTTATGTTTTTTTGCCAAATCCTTAACCTGCTCATAATCAATCACTTCACTTTTTCTATCCACACCATAAGTTATAACATTATAAAATTTTCCACTGAAATTTAGAGGGTGTCCGTGGGAGAGATGCCCTCCACAGGCTAAATCCATAGCTAAAATTGTATCCTTAGGATTAAGTATAGCCATCATCACAGCAATATTAGCCTGAGTTCCTGAATGTGGCTGGACATTGGCATGTTCTGCGCCAAATAATCTCTTTACTCTTTCTTGCGCCAATTCCTCAACCTCATCAACAAAAGAACAACCTCCATACCAGCGAGCTTTTGGGTATCCTTCAGCATACTTATTTGTCATAACTGAGGAGGCGGCTTCAAGAACAGGTAAGGGAGCAAAATTTTCACTGGCAATAAGTTCGATTTGATTCCTTTGCCGATAAATCTCTTTTTTAATAATCTCAAAAACTAAAGGATCTGCTTTTTTTAAATTTTCAAACACTTTCCTCCTCCTCTATTTTTTTTATTTTTCTTAAACGACGCAGGTGCCTTCCTCCCTCAAATTCAGTATACAGCCACCTCCAGACAATTTTTTTTGCATATTCTTTTTTTAAAAAACCTGCTCCCAAAACAAGAAAATTAGTATTATTATGCAAACGAGCCAGTTTCGCCACACTTAAATTATAAACTAAACCTGCTCTTATCCCCTTTACTTTATTAGCACAGATACAACTTCCAATCCCTGTAAAACAGATAAATATTGCTCTATCTAATTTTTTATCTCTTAATGCACAAGCTAAAGGATAAATAAAATCAGGATAATCACAAGAATCAGAAGAATATGTTCCAAAATCTATCACCTCTATACCTTTACTTTTAAGAAAATCAATCAAAAAATTTTTCAACTTAAAGCCACGATGATCACTGCCAATACCTACCCGCATTTTAACTTAAAGCCATTCTCTTAATTCTAATATTGCCTCTTTTATTAAATTATAAACTTCAAGATGAAATTCAAAAGGTTTCCCGATAGGATCAGGAATTTCCTGTTCTTGAGGTAAAAATTTTCCTAAAAGAAATACTCGTGATTCAAGTAAAGGTTCTAAATTAGTAATAAATTCTTTATGTCTTTTCTCCATAACAAAAATCAAATCTGAAGAAAGCAAAATCTCTTTATCTATTCTTCTGGCAAAATGTTCTGTATTTAAATCTTCATATTCCTTTAAAATTTTTTTTACCTCCTCAGATAAAGAAGCGTTCTCAGAAGCCATTATACCACAGGATAGAATTTCATATCTTTTCTCAAAAAAAGGACTATACTGGAAAAGATATTTCTTAAGAAGAGCCTGAGCCAAAGGAGAACGACACGTATTACCCATGCAGACAAAAAGAATTCTTTTGCGAATGAAAGTTTCAATAATCTCTTTCTGAGGAATCACTCCTTCTCTTAATATTTTAAAAGGATAAAAAGTTAAATCTACAACTGTAGAGGCTTTATTATATTGGGGAGGCTCTGCTTCTACAAGAAGATCTATATCTTCAGAAAATATCTCCTCCACCTGCCAAGATGCAATAGCTTCTTTTTCCCCACTTATGTTAGCTGAAGGAAGACAGATAGGTTCTTTCAATTCCTTTAAAATTTTAACTAAAGTTTTATGCGCAGGAACCCTTACCCCAATTTTTTTCTCTCCCTTTTTATCATAAAATACTATAGTAAGAGGTCCTGGCCAAAATCTTTCTGCCAATCTAAATCCATAAGGAGGAAGCAAAGAAAATAAATCAAAAGCTTCTTTTTTGTTTGCCACACATAAAGAAAAAGGTTTGTTGCGATCTCTTCTTTTTACTTCATATAATCTTTCTACCGCCTCTTTACAAGAAGCCAAAACCCCCAAACCATATACTGTTTCTGTAGGAAGGGCAACAATTCCTCCTTTAAAAAAAATCTTTTTTATCTCTTCTAACTTTTCCGGCTCAATTTTATCTTGAGAAAGCACAATTTTTTTCATTTTTTAAACCACAATTTTATTCTCTTAAGTAAATCTTTATATTTTTCATCTTTTAAAGAAAGAATCTTTAAAGCAAATATAACGGCATTAATAAATCCTTTCCTGCCTAATCCGGTACTTACAAGTCCTATTCCACGAGGAACCTCAACAATAGAAAGAAGGCTTTCTATTCCTTTTAAAACCCCTGTATCTAAGGGAACTCCCACAACAGGAATATCTACATAAGAAGCAACAAATCCTGGCAATGCAGAAGATAGCCCACATGCAGCGATAACCACTTCTATTTTTTCTTTTTTTATCTTTATACAAAATCTTCTCAATCTTTCTGGATTACGATGTGCTGAAATAATCTCTTTATGATAAGGAATGTTAAATTTTTCTAACAGCTCAAATTCCTTCTTTAAATATTCCTCATCCCGCACGCTACCTAAAATTATAACTATCTTTTTTTCTTTCATAAAACTAAGTCTTTTTAAAAATTGGCAGTCTAATAGTAAATTTTGTCCCTACTCCAGGCTTGCTTCTTACCTCTATCTTCCCTTTATGTTTAGAAATTATCAATGCTACAATAGATAATCCTAAACCTGTTCCCTTACCTTCTCTTTTTTTTGTATAAAAAGGATCAAAAATCTTTCCTATATCTTCTTCTGATATCCCACATCCTGTATCAGAAAATTCAATCTTACAAAAATCATTCTCTTTTTCTACGCGAATAGTAATTTTCCCCTCATGGGATATCGCATCCAAACTATTAGTAGCTAAATTTAAAAATACCTGACTTAATAAAGTTTTATCCGCATTAACAATAATATCCTCCTCAGGATATACTCTTTCTATCTCTATATTACGCAAATGTGCCTGATTCTCAACTAAAGAGATTCCTTCCTCAATAATTGCACAGATACCATAAGGATGAAAAGTAAGGTGAGATGCACGAGCAAATTCCAAAAGACGAGTAATAATATGATTTATTCTCTCTGCTGCCTCCTTAATCATCACAATTGTCTCCTGAAGATCTTTATCTTGGGGAGACTTTTTTTCTAAAAAATAAATTCCCTGGGTTATTATTGATAAGGGATTTTTTATCTCATGAGCAATACCACTAGAAAGTTTTCCCAAAACCGCCATTTTTTCTGTCTGGATTAACTGTCTTTGTGCTTCCTCAAGCATGTTGTAGGCTTCTTTAATATCTCTTATATCCCGGGCAACATAAACTCTATTTGTCAGCTCATGATCATTTCTAATCTCTTTCATACTGCATAAGACAGGTATTTTTCTTTTTTCTTTATCTATCCATTCTACTTCCTGAAAAGATAACTTCTCTAAATCCTTATAATTAGGGAAAATTTCTTCAATGCTTTTCCCTATAATCTCTTCCTGAGTATATTTCAAAAGAGAAAGTCCTGCCTTATTTATCAACTCAATCTTTCCCTCTTTGTCTGTAACCACCAATGCTTCACCAATAGCCTGAATGATCTCTTTTGTCTTTTTTAATTCACCAAGAGTTTTTTTAAAAAGTATAATTACTATAACAGCAAAAATAAATATAAAAATAAGAGTTGTAAACAGGATTGCTTTCATTGTTCTAAATATTTAAAAGCTTTATCAGCAATATCTCTCCGATAATGCATCTTCTCAAAGTATATGTTTTTTATTGCCTCATAAACTTTTTTTTGTGCTTTTTTTAAATCAAAATCTAACCCTACAACATTCAAAACTCTTCCCCCCCAAGTTATATAATCATTGTTAATTTTTTTTGTTCCTGCATGAAAAACAAGTATATCTTCTAAAGAATTTAGCTTTTCTAATCCTTCAATCTTTTTTCCTTTCTCATATTTTCCTGGATAACCACCTGAAGCTAAAACCACACAAACGCAAAACCGTTCGTCCCAATCTAATTTTATCCTCTCCAATTTACCCTCAACAGTCCCTAACATTAAATCTACCAAATCAGTTTTTAATTTGGGTAAAATCGCCTGAGTCTCAGGATCTCCAAAGCGAACATTAAACTCTAAAACAAAAGGCTCCTCATCTTTTATCATCAGTCCTGCATAAAGAATTCCTCTAAAAAATATATTCTCTTTTTTTAAAGCTTTAAGAAGAGAATTAAAAATTTTCTCTTTTATCTTTGCCAATATCTTCTGATTCACCAAAGGAGCTGGCGCATAAGCTCCCATTCCTCCTGTATTAGGCCCTTCATCATTGTCAAAAACTGGTTTGTGGTCTTGGGAGGGAACTAAAAGTAAGTAACTCTCCCCATCAACAAATGCTAAAATTGAGGCTTCCTCTCCTTCTAAAAACTCCTCAATAACAATTTTTTCTCCTGCTTTTCCAAATTTTTTCTCTATCATTATTAATTCAACTGCTTCTTCTGCCTCTTTTTTACTTTTACAAACAATAGAACCTTTCCCTTGAGCTAAACCATCTGCTTTAACTACGCAAGGTAGATGCTTTTCGGCAAATTTTTTTGCCTTGTAAGGATCATCAAAAATACAAAACTCTGCAGTAGGAATCGCATATTTCCTCATAATTTGTTTGGCAAATACCTTACTTGCCTCAAGGCGAGCTGCCTCTTTCTTCGGTCCAAAAATCTTTAAACCTTTTTCTTCAAAAAGATCAACAATCCCTTCAACTAAAGGAGCCTCAGGTCCTATAACCGTTAAATCTATTTTTTCTTTTAAGGCAAAACTTAGTAAGGATTCTAAATCAGAAGCAGGAACATCTATATTTTGAGCAAAAGAGGAGGTCCCGCCATTGCCAGGAGCACAATAAATCTTTTTTATTTTCAAAGATTGCTTTATCTTCCATGCTAAACAATGTTCTCTTCCTCCTCCACCAACAATCAGGACTTTCATTTTCCATATTTTACTTTAACCTCCTTATATTGACAAGAAAAATGTCAATTTTTAAACAAAACCAATTCAACCTGCGAGGTTGAGCTGGAAAATATAGAAATAACTTACAAATAAAACTTTATAATATTTTATAAATAATAATCTACGCATAAATTCATGACTGTGAATCTGTCTGTAAAATTCCTACCCTGAGATCTCAATTGAGGCTAAAATTCAAGTTAACCATCTTTTTAAAAGCCTAAAAACTATCAAATTTGGTAAGATAAAGAATTACATGAGCAGAACCTAATCCAGATTCTAAACCTTCATACTTTAACCAAATATGAGGGGTTTTCTTTTCAAACCATAGATAGGTAGGAGGAACTAAAGCTTTTGCAATGCCCGTTAATAAGCCCAGATTAGGAATAATTCTTATCTTAATAGCCTCTCTTTTCCCAATGGGAAGTTTTACATTTTCTTTCCCGATAACTTTAATATCAATTTTGTAAAGGCGTGGTTCACTGGTAAGTAAATAGAAACTTCTATATCCTTCTTCGTCCAAATGAGAAATGAAACTACGTAAAAAATAAACCATTGTAAAGTCATCAACAGTCTTACCTTTAATAGGAAATACTCTCTTCTTTAAAACTTTTCCTTCATTATTAGTAGCAAGATAATACACTCTTTTCTTTTTATAATTATAGTGTTTTTCATATTTTACAATAATGTCATTATTTTTCTTATCTCTAATTGTATGAATGGTGTAAATAGGATAAAGAAACCCTTTCTTCTCTTTTATCTTCGCTTCTACTTCCCAAAAAACATCTTCATATTTATCGTAATCCCCACTACCCTTTTGAGTAAATTTATAAAAAATTTCTCCATCCTCATAAATTCTTTTTATAGAAAAGGAGTTAACTGCTCTTAAAGCTGATGTTTTCTTCATAATTACACTATATTGACCCTTTTCATATTCATACATAAGCGCTTTAGAAAATTTTTTTGGCAATATTTCCTCTTTTCCCCTCCCTGAAAGATTACCAACTTTCTGGATTATCAAAAACAAAATCCATATAACATAAACATATTTCATTGCCTTTCCCCTTCTCTTCATCTCTTCTCCTTTCCTTCCAAAAAAGAACAAAACCAATTCAACCTATGAGGTTGAACTGAAAAATACAGAAACAATTTATTATTAAAAAACAATAATCCACATATAAATTCACAACCATAAATCTATCTGTGAAGCAACTCATCTACCTAAACAAATCACACCCAAACAAATCACACCCGGCGGGTGTGAATTAATGGTGTCTGAATTCATTGATCAATTCTATTCTCTTTTCTCCTTTTTCTATTTCTCCAATAATATAGGTGGGCCAGAATTTGTTGAGGTAAGAGGAAATCTTTGAAGCATTTTTTTTATTCACTACCAGAATCATTCCTATTCCCATATTAAATACCGAATACATCTCTTTCTCCTCCACACCTTTTTCTTGAATGATTTTAAAAATTTCAGGAACCGGCCATTTTTTCCTAATTATCATCTTCAACCCTTGAGGAATTATTTTTGTCGCTTTATTATAAAAAGCACCTCCGGTTATATGAGCAACACCATGGATATCAGAAGGAAAAATTTTAAAAAGTTTTAGAATGGGTTTGGCATATATCCTTGTGGGTTTAAGTAATTCCTCTTTATATTTTTTAATCTCTTTTTTATCTAAAACTTTTCTTACAAGAGAAAAACCATTAGAATGAAGCCCACTTGAGGCTATTCCTAAAACAATATCACCTCTCTTTATTCTTCTTCCATCAACAATCCTTTTCTTCTCTGCTATCCCCACACAAAAACCGGCTAAATCATATTCATCCTCCCCATACATCCCCGGCATCTCAGCTGTCTCTCCTCCCAAAAGAACACAATCTGCCTCCTCAAGCCCCTTTTTTATCCCTTCCATCACCAAACCAAGTGTCTTTTTCTTTAATTTACCACAGGCAATATAATCTAAAAAAAAGAGAGGTTCTGCTCCCAAACATACAATATCGTTTACATTCATGGCTACTAAATCTATTCCCACTGTATGATGGATATTTAAAAATTGAGCAATCTTAAGTTTTGTGCCTACTCCATCACAGGAAGAGACCAGAACCGGTTCTTTAAACTCTTTAAGATATTTTTTAAAAGGAAATAAAGATGCAAAACTTAAAAGATGAGTTTTTTGAGGAAATAGTTTATGCACAAATTGGGAAAATTCTTCTCCCCTTTTTATACTCACTCCACTTTCTTTATAAGTTATTCTCCTCATTTTAGCTGATTCACTATATTCTTAAAAATCTTAAGACCAAAAGGAGGAATGTCTTTATCTTTCCAGAAAGGGTAGTGATGTTTAAAGATAAATCTTTCCGGATGAGGCATAAGCCCTAAAACATTTCCATCTTTGTTCCAGATACCGGCAATATTATTTAAAGAGCCGTTAGGATTGTGAGGGTAACCAGCTAAATTTCCTTTCTCATCAGTATATCTTAAAGCTACCAGATTATTCTTTTCAATTCTTTCTAAAACTTCTTGAGAAGCGAAAAATTTCCCTTCACTATGTGCCACAGGAAGCATAAAAACTTGAGGTAAATCTTTAAACCAAAAATCTTTATTTTCAGAATCACTCACCTTAAGATACACCCACCTGTCCTCAAATCTTAAAGAATCATTAAAAGTTAAGGTCACTTTTTGTTTAAAATCTAAATCAGGAAGGATTCCCATTTTCACCAGTACCTGAAATCCATTGCAAATTCCTAAAATTACTCCTTTCTTATCTAAAAATTTTCTTAAACTTTCTTTAAACCATAAAAGCAACTCTAATGAAAAAATCTTCCCTGCACCTAAATCATCACCATAACTGAATCCTCCCGGAATACAGATAATTTGAAACTCATCTAAATCCTTAAATCTTTCTTTGACTACATTTATATGCAAACGAAAGGTTTGAGCTTCCGCAAGACGAAAAGCAAATTCTGTCTCTCTATCACAGTTGGTTCCCGCACTTCTTAAAATAAGCACCTTAGGCTTCATAACAAAACTCAGCAAAGACTTCTTTTTTTACTCTTTTAATTTCCTCAATTTTCAAATTAACAATCTCTTTTCCTTTAAACCAGAAAGAAACTGAATCACTTTTACTTATACAACCAATTAATCCTAAAGGAACCCCTTCCATATATTTTTCAAACTTATCTTTATTTTCTTTTTTAACCTCAACAATGAAACGAGTAGGACTCTCACTGAAAAGAATCTCATAAGAAAGTAAATTATCAGAAGGAACTTCATCCAAAAATACAGTAACTCCCAAAGAATTGACAAAACACATCTCACATACTGCTACCCCTAGCCCACCCTCAGAACAATCATGGCAGGATTCAACCAATCCCTCTCTTATCGCTTCACTTAATTGCTTAAAAATCTTTTTTGCATCTTTCTCTACCCGAGGAACGTATCCTTCTTTTATCTTTTTCATTCGAAAAT
>CAZBLX010000015.1:0-12846 GCA_964492865.1 uncultured Planctomycetia bacterium
TGGCATCTAATACTTCTCCCACTCCTGTAATCCTCCTTCGATCGCTGGGTAGGCCGGGTGGTATTTCTACATAAAATTTATACTGAAATGTAAGGTTATCACCAGGAATATCCAAATCTGTATACCAGCCATGCCATCCAGAAAGACTTACATCATTTAAAACTTCCACTTTTGCTCGCTCTGCCCCTGCACAGGCTAAATAAAAGGCTTCAATTGCATATTTTTGATAACCACTAATCTGAATTTGTCCCTGCCACATACCTACCAGTGCTGCTGTTAGAATCCCTATGATTAAAAGAAAGAAAATGGCAAATATTAAAGTTTGTGTTTTCATAATTAATTTCTTATTCTTACTGTAGTAACCAAAGTATAGTTAAGATTTCCTCTTCCTGCAGGTTCATCAGGATTAGGACGAGTAGTAAGCTCTATGGTGACTGTGTCTGTTCCTAAGGTGAAAAAATCATTTCCACTGGGATTACTTACCACAGACTTAGCTAAATCTTTATAGGCACTCCAGGGACCTGCCTGTCTCCAGCGTCGCCGAATTTTATGTGTTATGCTATCATAAGAATACTCTACCCATAACCAAGGACCATGACCATCACTATCAGGATCTATACGAAATTCTATACCATTTCCTCCGGAAGGATTTACGCTACCTGCTCTACGCAGCTCATTACTCATAAATTCAATAGCCCATCCTATATTTTGAAATGCATCCAGTATATTTTTCTGCCGTCGCCAGGAATCCTGTGCAGATATAAATAAAGCTCCTCCGGCAACGATTACCACAAAAAAAATTACCAATGCTACCATCATCTCAAGAAGAGTAAGTGTTTTTCTCTCTCTATTCATAATTCAATATTCAATAATGTGCTTTTAAACAACCAAGAGTAAAGCTTTTTCCTCCCCAGGATATGGTAACTTCTATATGTTTAAGATGAGTTCCTAACACAGGTCCGTCAGATATATCCAAAACAGGAGTATATGTAACATTATTTATAGTAACCGGATGAGGAGGATTTGTATAAGAACCATTTGTAACTATACCATCAGAACTTCCATCAAGAGCATCTAATTCCTCCCAATCAAAATACTCTTCTAAAATCTTCTGGGCTAAGTTGTAAGCTACCAATCTGTTTTTTATTCTATTAGTAAAATAAAAACCCTGATTAAAAACTATAAGAAGCCCTCCTATAATAAGGAGTAAAGCAATGGAAGCCTCTATAAGACTGAAGGCAGTAGTTTTCATCTTATTTTTTCTCATTCTATAGCTATAAAACCCGTCTCTTCAAATATACGAAGATTACGTGTGCGGGTCTGCTGCTGTAAGGTTATAACCAGTTCTCCACCACTACTACTCGCACTGTAAGCTACTCCTCCCGGTGTAGGACGCGCGCTGTCAAAAGTATAGAAGGTTATATCAAAAGGAGGTGAAGGACTAATTATAGAACTGCGTAATCTAACCTCTTTCATAAAGTTACCTGTACTGCAGTCTCCTTCAAATATTTGGTAAGTATGAGCATCAAGAAAACGAACACAAAAATCACTATCCTTAGATACTGCCATTTCTCGCATCCACCCTAAATCCGCTCTTATCAAAGACACCTCCTGCTGCAGACGTCTTGAGGTAATAAGGGTTGTAGAAAAAATTCCTACCGCCGAGATGATAGAAACTACAGTTACAACCACTATCATCTCAACTAATGTAATCATCTTTTTCACAGAAGTACTATAGGTCAGATTTTTTTTCTTAAAAGAAAAATTTTCCCCTAAAATCATAAAATTTTAAAAATAATTTTCTCACAAAAAAATAAAGCCAGGAAGGAAGCCTTCCTGGCTTACATCATTAAACCTCTCGGCAAGCTAAATTAATCCCGAGAGATAAGCACATACAAAGTGGTGGTAGCCTGTTCAGCATACTGGACAGTGCCAGCGTCATTATCTTGAGTTCCATCAAGCTGAACATCTATCTTCTGTGCTGCACTAAGAGGAACCTGTGTTACCTCAATATATCTTGCCTCATCATTATTACCATCTCCATCCCAATCTCTTGCATTATCATTTTGAAAAGTATAAGCTCCTCCCCAGGCTGCACGTGCAGGCCATTTTTCTAAATATGGTCCATCCCAACCATCTGTATTATCATCAGTAACAAAACCATTGGTAGTGGCACCATCTGCTGGCCATACTCCTGTATCTGCATAGTAAGCCATTGCTGCTGTCTTTATAGACCTGCAATCAGCAATAGTTGAAGAAATCTTTCCTTTCTCAATCGCTTTAAAAGCATTAGGAGCAATAATAGCAGCCAGAATTGCAATGATAGCAATAACCACGATTAACTCAATTAAAGTAAAACCCTTACGCATAAAAACCACCTCCTTTCCTCAAACTACTTTCTACTCAATAACTATCAATAAGCCACTTAAATTATACCATCTTAAAAATATTTTTTCAAGTGAAATTACTATATACTATACCTAAAATTAATTATTGTCCTTGAATAAGAATAAATCCAAAGTTCCCATTTGTATGATCTCCTTGCCACACCTGAACTCTTCCTGTATCAAGATCACCGTCATCCAATTTCTCATCTATCTTTATTCTTGAACTTAAAGGTATCCTTTTTCCTGCATTCTCTCTTCCATTATCAATCCATAAGACATGCTCCAAGCCAATCCCATCACCATTCTGATCTGCAAAATTAAAATCCCACCAGTACCATCCTCCCCAAGGATTTTTTTTCCATTTCTCCAAATATGGTCCATCCCACGTATCAGGCATATCAGGATCATCACCTTTAAATACAAAACCTTCTCCTCTATCAGCACACTGAAGAGGGTCTTGAGGATCATCACACCAGTTTGAACCTGGCCACATTCCTGTATCAGCATACATTGCATAAGCTGCGCTTTTTATACTTTTCGCATCTTCAATAACAGTTGCAATCTTTGCTTTCTCAATCGCTCGAAAAGCATTGGGAGCAATGATTGCAGCTAAAATTGCGATAATGGCGATAACAACAATAAGTTCAATAAGAGTGAAAGATTTTTTGTTCATAACTTCTCCTTTTTAAACACCTCCTCTTTAACTTATAACATAATTTTAGTAATGTTTCAACTACTTCATTCAACCTACTTTATTTTCTCTTGGGGTGGAAATAAATCTGTAATTTTGTCTTCTTTTAAGGGATAAATCAGAATCACTTAGAAATTTTATCCAGATAAAACAAGATGTCCTGGATAAAAGATTCAAAATCAGAAAGATTCTCCTTAATGATAGCAATTTTATTTTTTATTAATCATTTTAAATAAGCCTCTCTTAAAGCAGAAAAATATTCAGAGTTAAATTCTTTCAGACGCGGTAAAAAATCATAATATTCCTGCATAACCTTATTTTAATATACTCTATCTTTATAGGATCTTCAAGAATTACATCCCAAGCAAAAAAGAATGCCTTCTGTGGAGGGATAGATTAGACAGGTTTTGGCTGAACTTTGAACAACAATAGGAGAAGGCCAGATTGTCTCTCCATAAGTCTCATAGGGAAAAATTCTTTTTCCTAATTTTATCTTTTCTATTAAACTTCCATTCTCTGCATCAAGAATAAAAATAGTATTATCCAAAGAGGAAAAAATTACACATCTTTTATCTTTAATCTTAGCTATCAAAGGCGAGGAATATAAATAATTATGAGTTTCAAATTCAAATATTTTTCTGCCCACTAAAGCATCCAAACAATAAAGTTTTCTATCAAAAGAGGTAATATACACCTTAGGTTTTTTACCATTTAAAATTGCAGCTGATGTATCTATAAAATGACCTGTCTTAAATTTCCAGATAATCTTACCTTTTTCATCTAAAGCATATAAATAGCCAAATTTATCTCCTATGTAAATGATAATCTTATCCTCTAATTTTAAAACAGAAGGAGTGGCATAAGTTTTATCGCCAAGTGTAACTGTCCATAGAATTTTCCCATTTTCAGCAGAGACCGCATAAAGATTACCATTAGAGGAAGAAATAAAGAGAAAATGTTTATTATTAAGCCGAGCATAACAGGGAGAAGAAAGTATGCCAGCATTTTTTATCTTTTTTTTCCAGACAAGTTCACCTTTCCAAGTTAAAGCTATTACAACTGCCTCCTCTACTGTTTTGAAAGGTTTTTTATCACAAATATAAATTGTAAAGTAAAGATTGCCCAATTCAGGAATGAAAATACCTGATGAGGGAATTGCTTCCTGAACAGTGTATCTCCAGGGATAAACTTCATAAGTCCAGAGTCTCTGTCCAGTTTCAGCATCTAAACAATATATTCTACGATCTCTTGACGCAAAACTTACCAAGTATTTCTCGTTAATCTTAAAAAAAACAGGAGAAGAAATAATCTTATTCCCTGAAGTGAATCTCCAAATTTCCTTGCCTGTTTTTAGATCTATGCAATAAAGATTATAATCATAAAAACCAATGTAAATAAAAGTTTTTCCATTAATTGTTCCTGCAACCGGAGTTGACCATATATTTGTAAATGGAGAGTATCTGAAAATATGCTTTTCTGGTTTAAACTTCCAGATAATTTTTAAATTCTGACAATTAAATGAAAGATTTTTATATCGTGTATTTTGTAAATCTCCTCCGTAAATAGCCCATCCACAAAGTAAAAAAAGTGAAATTATCTTAAAACAAACCTGAAACCATTCTTTTCTACACATCTTCCACAAAGAATACAATCTCCTTTATCTTTCACTCTTCCTTCATTTATATTTTGCAACAGACAAATCTGTTTGCATTTTCCACACTTTTTACAATCACTTTTTTTTAAATTAAATAATGAATAGTTTGAACAAAAATAAAGTAGAACTCCTACCGGACAGATAAATCTGCAATAAGGACGATAAAAAAGAACTGAACTTGCAATAACCAGAAGAAAAGCTCCCACTATTCCATATTCTCCAGTCATTAATCCATATAGATAACACCAAGGCTGAAATGTGTATACTCTGCTTAAAAGTAAAACTACCCAGAAAAAGAAAATAAAGAATTTTATTCTTTTTAATTTTGGTTCCAATTTAATATTGATAGTCAAAAGAAAAAGAATCAAGAGAAGAAGGATAGCTAAAAAATTGGGAATAAATTGAAGAATAATATCCTGTGAGGGTTTTAACAAGATAATATATACAATTCCACCTGTAATAGCAAGCCCAAGTAGAGGTAAATATAATTTTTTTGGTATTTTTTTATTAAAAAAGAAAAAAATCTCTTGCAAAAATCCAAAAGGGCAAATCCAGCCGCAAAAAATTCTTCCAAAAACTAAAGCAAAGGCAACAACAAAAACAAAAAGAATTAAATAACCAAAGGAAAGTAACTCCTCTTTTCCTATCAAAGGAATTCCAAAAAGTAAAGCATTTCTAATAAAACAGAAACATTCTGCGGTAAAGTAAATAAAGAGAAAGAGAGAGATAACCTGAGAAAATTTTCTCCAAATATTTATTTTTTTTCTTCTTAAAAGAATTACTAAAGCGAGAAATGAAAGAAAAAAGAATACTAAAAAAGGAAAAATATCTATATAACTACTACGCAAGGGAATCAGGGCTTCAGGGTGAATTTTAAATACCATAAAAATTCTTTAAGAATATTTTTACTTCTGGGAAACTACCTATTTTAAGTAGCTTTCCTTCGGATATAAATCCTGTTTTAGATGAGAAAAGTTCAGCTTCTTCCAAATTGTGAGTTACATGAATGATGGTGAGTCTTAATTTTTGATTTATTTCTTTCAAAATCTTTGTAAGATACTTCTGTAGTCTGTAATCTAAAGAATGAAATGGTTCATCTAAAAGGAGAATATCGGGAAAAGAAAATAAGGCTCGTGCGATACTCACAATCTGTTTCTGCCCTCCGCTTAAAATATTAGGATTATTAAGCTTGATAAGTTCTTCTAAATTCAGAATCTTCTTTATAAATTCTATTATCTCCTTTTTTTCTCTATCAATTTTAATTTTCTTCATCTTAATACTATAAAATATATTTTCTTCTATGGTTAAATGAGGAAAAAGACAGGGCTCCTGATAAACAAGTCCAAACCCTCTATCCTCTGGAGGAAAATCAGTTATATCCTTACCCCTTAAAAATATCTTTCCTTTATCTGGTTTCCACAAACCACAAATTGTTTCTAAAAGCAAAGTTTTGCCTGCTCCACAGGGTCCTAAAAGAACAAAATACTCCTTTTCTTTTAAGGAAAGATTAATATCTTTTAAAGAGAAATCTCCCCAGCTTCTACTCAACTCTTTCAAAACTAACATCTTCTTCAACCAGCCATCTTAAAAGGATAAAAATCCATAAAACTAAAATTACTCCCAAAATAGAGATAGGAACTGTTTCTTTCAATCCAAATTGGTTAAATTTGTCATAAATATAGATAGGTAAAGTCTTGGGGTAATAGGCAATTATCATCAAACTCCCTGATTCGGAAAAACTTCTTGCCCAGGTTAATATACAGCCATTAAATATTCCTCTGAAAGCCAAAGGAAAACTTATCTTAAAAAATGTTTTAGCTGAATTTGCCCCCAAGACTCTGCTTAAGTTTTCCAATCTCTTATCCACACTCTTAAACGCATTTAAAGAAGTTCTGATTAAAAATGGACTGGAAACAAAAATTTGTGCTAAAACTATTGCTATTATACTGGAGGTAAGCCTTATCCCTTTTGACAAAAAAAATTCTCCTAAAGGCGCCTTTGGAGATAAAAAAACTAAAAGGATTACCCCTACTATTGTTTGAGGGAAAAGGATAGGTAAATCAATTAAGGCATTTATAATTTTTTTTCCTTTAAAGTTAAATGAAGCCAGAAAATAACTTAAAGGAACTCCAAATATAAAAACAATCAAAGTAGTAATGGTGGAAGATAAGATACTTAAATTTAAAGCTTTCTGAAATGGTTTAGAAGAAAAGGTTATAAGTAATTCCTGAGGATATGCCTGGAATAAAAAATAAATAATAGGCAGAAACAGAAGAACAAAAAATATTGCTCCTAAAAAGAAAAGAGTTTTATGAAAAAGACTTGCTTTTTTGAATTTTAAAAATACGAGCCAAAATATACTGAAGAGAATAAAAACCTGAGCCCAATAATAAGGAATAATTACCTGGGAAAAGAGAAAAATAAAAAATATTCCCAAGAAAGAAGGGATCGCAAATACGCTGGAGTAAAGAATTAAAGATAGATAAAAAAGCAGGAATCTTTTTGAATAAACTCCCAGAGTAATAAAAAGAATTAAATAACCAGAAAGATACAGATACCATTTAAAATTGGTAAATTTTTTTCTGTAAATAATTCCCAAAAGTATAAAATAAAAATGAGAAAGAAAAATAACTAAATATTCTCCCATCATTTTTTAAACTTTTTTAAAAAAGATAAACCTTGAGGAGGTTTTCCTTTTAAAAGAAAATAAACAGGATGTCCGTTCTTTTTTAAGATATTTTGAGCCTCTTCACTTATTAAAAATTTCAAAAATTCTATAGCTTCCTTTCTGTGAGGTGCATTATTAAGGAGAGTTACAGCATACTGAATAGGCGCTCCTTCTATTATTGTTTCTCCTTTAGGACCTTTTACCTTTACCTTTGCTTTTTTATAATTATCTTTATACTCAAAATATCCTAAATTTATCTCTTTGGGAAGCTTTATATATTGAAGACGATGCTGGAGGGCTACAGATAAATACTCAAAAGCATAATCTAAATCTAAGGACTCTATCTGCGTAACTAACTCTATTGCTTTTGGTCTTATATTCTCTTGAGGACAATTTTTATTAAGCTCCTCAAACAGTCCTTTTTCATTATAGAAATCCTCTGCTAATTGCCAGACCATCAAAGCCCTGTATCCACAAGGATCTAAATTCTCATCAGACCTTCCTATACGAACACCGTCTCTGGTTAAAATCTTATACCAGTTCTTCTCATTTATCTCTGAAGCATACCTGCTCCATTCTGAAAAAACTATAACCATCTCATTCCTGGCAAAGATAAAGTAAAAATTTGTATATTGAGGCATAAGAATCTCTTCTATTACTTTATAATCTGCAGAAAAGACTAAATCGCACTCTCTATTCAGATGAGCAACTTTAAAAGCCGCTTCTCTTGAACCGGAGGCTTCTCTTATTATTTCTATATCAGGATGTTTCTTTTTGTACTCTTCACATATTTCCTTTAAAGGCTTTGTCAGCGAACCGGCATGGAAAATAACCAACTCCTTGGAGAAAACCGAAGAGATAAATATAAGAAAAAATATAACAGAGCAAATCCTACTCATTTTCAACTCCTTTTAAAATCTCCTCAATATCCTTTAAAATAGAAGTTTTGTTTATCACCTCAAGATAAGGCTTTATAGTTTGAATCTTATATTTTTTAAGTATTTCCTTTCCTTCTTTACTGAACATTATCTTTAAAAATTTTAGCCCCCTTTCAGGATACATAACACTGTTGGGTATGGTGATTATATAATGAATGGGGGCTCCTTTTAAAATCCTTCCTCCCAGACTGACTTCTACCTGAGTGTAGTTTTCTTTAAATTTATCAGAACTTAAATCTATCTGGGCAGGTAATGTTATATATCTAAATTTATATTTTTTGGCTGAACTTAAATAGTCAAATATATAATCCAGATCACCAGCCAAAAGCAAAAAATTTAATTCTTTTTCTGTTGAAAATATATTCTGAGGTAGAAAATTTAAATTATTAAATTGTGGATAAAACTCACCAGCTAAATCCAAAACCATAAGAGTGCGAT
This sequence comes from uncultured Planctomycetia bacterium, assembly GCA_964492865.1. Lineage (GTDB taxonomy): Bacteria > Omnitrophota > Gorgyraeia > Duberdicusellales > 4484-171 > CAZBLX01. Next base: position 8,777 of record CAZBLX010000015.1, read on the forward strand.
AACCTAAGGGAGAATTTTTCTCGCTCATTCTGCCTAACCTCACATCTTTTTGAGAAATAATTTTATACCAGTTTTTTTCATTAATCACAGTAGAGTATTTAGAACTCTCTTTAAAAGCTAAAACTATTTTATCATGAGCAAATACTATATACCAATCAATATAAGAGGAAAGAAACTTATCAATTAAAGAGTCGTCAGAAAGAATAAGAACATCAGGAATTTTCTTAAAACGAAGAATGTCATAAATATTCTCTAAATCTGAAGCTTCTGGGGCATAAATAGTATGGCGAGGATATTTTTTCTCAAATATACTTCTTAATTCTTTTATTAAAGGAGCAAAATTCTCAGGACAGAAAATAGTTATTACTTCTATTGGCTCTCTTTTTATTTCTGGGCCACAACTATAGACATCTCCTTTTAGAATAAAAAAAATAAATGCAAAAAAAACAATAATCTTTAAGTATCTCAAAATCTACTCTTTATTTGGGGTCTTCCTCCGAATAAATCCTTTTCTAAATAATAACCTTTTCCAAAAGGGTCTTGAGGAATTTTATCCAAAAGACCTTTCTCTACCAGATCTTTTAAATCTGAAGGCCAAATTCCATAATGATTTTTATATTCTTCTACTTTCTCCTCCAAAAGAACCAAACCTTTAAGCCACTTTATCTTTTCTTTAATTATCTTCAAAAGACGTTTATCCTCCAAAGAATGAAGCAATCCCTCCAGATACAGAAGACCTTCTTTTGCTTTACCTGCTTTATAATAATAAAAGGCTAAATTACTTTTTAAATAAGATGGACTTTGAGGTAAATTAGAAGCTATACGGTAATATTCTATAACCTTAGAATAAATCCCCAACTGTAGATAGTCAAAACCAATCCAGAAAGGAATCCTCCAATCTGAAGGATTAAGTCTCATCCCTTTTTTTAAAAACTTAATACCTAAAGCTATTTCTTCTTTATTGCGTGGCACTACAACTCCTCCAAAAATATAAGCATTTATAAGCTTAGGGTCTAAATTAACAACAATTTCAAATAATTTTAAAAAATAATCTATTCTTTGAGGCACTTTTTCAGAAATCTCTAAAATCCCTTTAATAAAAAGCATCTCGGCAAAAAGAGGTCTAAATGTTCCGCTAACTAATTTTAAATATTCTAAAGAAGGAAGATAATAAATTTTGGTTTTTTTCTGAGGATAAATTTTGAATAGAAATAAAGAAAAAGAAAATACAGATAAAAAAAAGAAAATGCATACTATCAACAGAATCCATTTCGACCTCATACCTAATGTTCTTTTCTTAAGAATATAAAGAGGGTTAAAAAATATGAGAAGAGAATATAAAGCAAAACATAAACTACGATACCAAGAAGTATCCAAATTTGAGGAATTTGACCATAAATTGCATTGATCTTAAGGTCAATTTTATCAGCATTGGGTAATAAATGGTAAAGAAATTTTATAAATACCTTTGCAAAATCATTTTTTGAAATCTTAACAATTCTTAAAGCGTTATAAGAAAGCTCACTAGCTACATAGACAAATATAGTAGTTAAGGAGGCTAAAAGAGGATAATCAAAAAGCGAAGAAAAAAGAAGGCAAATACTGCAAAATATAGAAAGTTTTAAAAAAATACCAAGGCTTCCTATAAAGAATTTCCATAAAAAAGCGTTGTTTAAAAATAGAATCAATCCTGTTATAAGGGAAGTTAAAAACACATAAATTAAACAGAGAAGGATATATCCTATTAATTTACCTGCCAGGTAATTAGCGTAAGAATAGTAAGAAAGATATACCTCCTTAAGGCGAGTATCTTTCTCGCGATAAAACCCCAAAACAAGACCGAACACAATTAAAAGTAAACAGCTTATCTCTATAGAAGAAAGACTTACATTCCTTAATACTACTGCTTTCTCTCCAATAGATAATTCACCTAAAAAAACAGAAAACCCTAAAAGGAATAAAAAAAACAAACCTGCTATCCAGAAGGTTTTCTCTCTAATTCCTTGCCTGAAGTTAAGAAGTGTTATGGAAAAAATCTTACTCATTACTCTCAACTTCTTTCAAAAAAGCCTGCTCTAAAGAATCAACTTTATGTCTGGATAAAAAATCTTCTGTTTTTCCAACAAATTTTATTTTTCCCTGATGCATAATACCAACTCTTGTGCATATGCTCTGAACCTGAAAAAGATTATGAGAAGAGAAAAAGATAGTCTTTCCTTCTCTATTCAGTTTCCTTAAAAGAGTTAAAATCTTATTCTGCCCAACAGGATCCAGCCCTAAGGTAGGTTCATCAAGAATAATAAATTCGGGGTTCTTAAGAAGAGCAACTGCTATTCCTAATCTTTGAATCATACCCCTGGAATAGGTTTTTATTTTCTTGTTGCTTTCTAACTCAACCTCTTTAAGAAGAGAGTTTATGTCTGAGACAGAAACATGAAGACTTAACCCTAATAATTTTAAGAATTCCTTCGCAGTTAATTCTTTTGGAGGCAAGAAATTCTCCGGTAGATAACCAAAGTTGTTGTGAATATCTTGGAAAGTGAGAGGTTTTGTCCGATAGAGAATTTCTCCTTGATGGAATTTTAAAAATTTTAATATACACTTAATAAGAGTGGTTTTGCCTGCTCCATTAGGACCCAATAATCCAAAAATCTCCCCTTGATTAATATCCAAAGAAATATCCTTAAGAACTTTAAATCTACCAAAAGATTTAGATAAATCTTTAACCGCCAGAAGAGTAAATGACATAAATTTTATTATTGATCAGCAAACCCAGGCCAGAAACAACGTGTGCTCCATCCAGTACCTGATCTAACTGTCTTATCTGACCTTACCAGTCCTGCATTCCAACCATCGCCCCCATCTAATATCAAATCTATTCTCTCCTGTGCAGGTATAGGAGGAGGTGCTTGATAGCAGAAGAAAAGCTCACAACCCGGATCATTATCCCAATCTTTATTTCTATCTATGCATGAATTCTGAAAAGACATTGAGGCTCGACCTAACCAGTAGTGTTGAGGAGTTTTCTCAAGATAAGGACCATTCCAGCCGTCCACATTTCTCCAAGCACCACAACGGTTACCAGAGTCAGGACAATTATCTCCAGTAATTAAAGGACAGACAATATTTTCATAATGACAGGGAAACATACCTGTATCTGCATATAAATTATAAACAGCTGCTCTTACTGCTTTAATATCTTCACTAAAAGCAGATGTCTTCGCCTTCTCAATCGCTCTGAAAGCATTGGGAGCGATAATTGCGGCTAAAATTGCGATGATAGCGATGACAACAATTAGCTCAACTAAGGTAAATCCTTCATTCTTTCTTTCTCCAACCATTTTCCTTCCTCCGCCCACTTTTTTTCCTGTTCCATCCATTCCAATCCCTCCTTTCTTACTTTTTTAACTTCTATACTATTTTTAATAAAAGGATATAAAGCCAGCGCTATGCAAATTAAACCCACTATTCCTGCAGCTATCCCAATCCATTTATTCTTTCTCCACTCCATTTCTACACCTCCTTACAAAATTTTACCTCACCTTTTTTACTACCAATTAACTCAAAATTGAAATGAAAATTAAAGTTAATGCTCAATGGAGGGTATCTAATAAAACAACATTATTATGTTAAAACAAATATCCCCATTATCAATGAGCTTTTCTAAATCACCTCCATTTATAGTATAACTTTAAAATCTAATAATTGTCAAGCCTAAAGAAGTAAATGTGTTGTTACAATAACAAAATGTTAAAAATAATTACTACAATAAAATGTTAAATTTTTAGGTTAGTAGCAACCACCTCAAGAAATATAATTTAAGCTATCTAAAGATAAAAGGAGGAGTTGCCTATAGTTTTTATATTGTCACAATGAAGGATATCAAAAAATACAAAGTTCTACAACAACTAATTAATAAGCAAATCAAAAGAAGAGACTCTTCTTTATCAGGTTTATCTCAGGCACATATCTCAGCTTAAGAGACCTCATCTAAAATCTTAATCTATAAATTACTCTTTTAAATATTTTTCTATCTCTTCAACAAATCTATCAAACACCTTATAATTTTC
>CAZBLX010000016.1:0-12747 GCA_964492865.1 uncultured Planctomycetia bacterium
AGATGATTCATCGTGCTGAAGCTCTCTTAAAACTAAATTTATCTTCTCTTTGGGCAGGAACTTTTCATCACATTGGAAATATCATTCTGCGTAAGGAAGCTGAGGTTTTAGGTTATACATCTGGATTCACCATTATTGATAAAGAAGATACGAAAGACTTAATACAGGATTGCATTGAGGAGTTAAATTTATCCCAGGAAAATTTATTTCCTAAAAAGGATATCATTGCCTCTGTTTGGTCTTTAGCAGTAAATTCTTTAAAAGAGATAGAAGAAATTATTTTTTCTTTTTATCCGTATCTGGAGAATTTCATTCCTTCCATCAAAAGGGTGCTTGATTTTTATAAAAAGAAAAAGAAAGAAGCAAATATTATGGATTTTGACGATCTTCTTATCAACTGGCTGAAACTAATGGAGATTGAGGAGATTAAAAACAAATATGCCAAACAATTTGAATATATCTTAGTAGATGAATATCAGGATACCAATCGCTTGCAATTTGAAATTCTTAAAAAGATTTCCTCTTTTCATAAAAACATATTAGTTGTGGGAGATGATGCGCAATCAATTTATTCTTTCCGGGCAGCTACAATTTACAATCTTTTGGATTTTCCTAAAGAATTTAAAAATGCAAAAATATTTAAATTAGAGATCAATTATCGTTCCACTCCTCAAATTCTTGCTTTAGCTAATCAAATCATAAAAAATAATACCAAGCAATTTCCTAAGAAACTTGTAGCGATTAAAAAAGATGACGAACTTCCCAAAATTGTAGAGACTCAAGATGTATATATGCAGGCAAAATTTGTGGGACAGAAAATATTAGAATTGGTTGAGGAAGGTATACCTTTGCGAGAAATAGCTGTCCTTTTTCGCTCCCGTTTTCAATCATTAGAATTAGAAGTAGAACTTATTAAACGTAATATTCCTTATGTTATAAGAGGGGGCTTGCGCTTTTTTGAACAGGCACATATAAAGGATGTAATTGCTTATTTAAAATATGTTGTTAATCCTAAGGATGAGTTATCCTTTAAAAGGGCTGTCTCTCTGCATAAAGGAATTGGAAGAGGTTTTGCTTTAAGAATATGGGAAAAATTGGAAAAAGGAAAAACGCTTGAAGAAATTAAAAAAGAGCTTCCCAAAAAGCAAAAAGAAGGATTTTCTGAGTTTGTAAAGATAATTGAGGAGATAAAGAAGAAAACTCCTCAGGAAGCAATAAGACGGATTTTAAAATTTTATAAAGATTATTGCCAGCTTTCTTTTGATAACCCTGAGGAAAGAATTTTGGATTTAGAAGAATTAGCAAAGATGGCTTCGCGTTTCTCTACTTTAAAACGCTTTCTTGCTGAAATCAGCTCTTATGAGGAATTTAAAGGAGAAAGTATCTTATCTTATCAACAGAAGGAGGATATTCTTGTTCTTTCTACAATTCATCAGGCAAAAGGCTTGGAGTGGGAGGCAGTTTTTTTAATTGGTTTTTCTGATGGAGAATTTCCTCATCCTAAAGCTTTAGATGATAAAGAACAACTTGAGGAAGAAAGAAGGCTATTTTATGTAGCTACCACACGCACAAAAAGATACCTTTATATTGTTTATCCACAGAAACGGTTTACTTTCCGAAATGGTATAATTATCTCCCGCCCTTCCATGTTTTTTTATGAGATAGATAGAAGTTATTTTGAGGAATGGAAAGTAGAGTAATTCAAAATAAAAAATCATTAATAAGGAAAAGAGGCAAAAAATAGAACTTCATTTTCCAAATCTTCTTCATCAAAAACAGTAATTTCATCCAACTCTTTAGAAGAAAGAATCATCTCTGTTTCTAAAATAGAAAATTCTTTATCCTGAGATTTTTTTGCCTGCCAGAAGAAAAATATACATAAAAAAACAGCTACTCCTGCCAGACTCAGACGAGCAAGAAAGATAAATTTTTCTCTGATTCTGTCAAAAATTTTTATTCTTTCTGAAGAGACTTCAATTTTAGATAAAACATTTCTGATTAATTCTTCCTTTTCCTCCTCAGAGAGTGCGATCTTTTCTTTTTTAAGAGAGAGAAGAAATTTTTCTATCTCTTTAAATCGCATCAAACACTTTTTACAACTTTCAAGATGCCTCTTGTAATAAGCTAACTTTTCTTCATCTACTTCTTTATAAAAAAACAAAATCAATTCTTTTTTACTTAAACACATTTCACCAACCTCCTTAAATTTTCTATTGCGCGAGTAAGATGTGTCTTTACACTACTTTCTGAACAACCCAAAATTTGGCTTATTTTGCAAATTTTAAAATGATGATAATGTTTTAAAATAAATACCTTCTTCTGCTGAGGAGAAAGTCTTTCTACCGCTTTTTTCAAAATCCTTTCTTTATCTTTTCTTTCAATATCACTAATTATATCGTTACTTTTAATATACTCCTCCTTCAACTCAGAAGAACTTCTTCTTTTTCTTAAATAATCAATAGAAGCATTCACTGTTATTCTATAAATCCAACTGGTAACTTTGGCTCTTTTTTTAAACTTTTTCAAACCTCTATAAATTTTAAGAGAGACCTCCTGAAAAATATCTTTCGCATCTTCTAAATTATATGTAAAACTATAGGCTAAATTAATCACGTCCTCACAGATTAAACTTAGAATTTGTGCAAAAATTTTTTCATTATTATCTTGTAAGAATTCATCTACCAATCTTTCCAATAATTTTTCTTTCTCCACACCAATTTATTATAATCACATTGATATTACTTTTCAAACTTATGAGGTGGTTTTCCCCTTTTTGGTGAGTTTTCCCATCCTTTATGTAAACCTTTCTCCCAACCCCAATGTCTTCTCATCTTCCTTTTCAATCCTTTCATTATTTTCTCGTATTTTTGAAGATTTCTCCTTTTTAATTCCTCCAAGTGCTTCTTAAGCTTTTTCCGACGCCTTTCCAAAATTTTCTTGCATTTCTGTGGATTCTTTTTGCATAACTTTTTTAATTGTTTTCTTCTTAAAGTCCACTTTTTTCTCATTAACTCTTTGAATTTTTCTGGATTCTTTCTACGCATTCTTTCTAATCTTCTTCTTATCCTTTCTTTTGCTTTTTTCATTATTTCCCTGAATTTTTCTGGATTCTCTTTTTTCAACCTCTTTAAAAATTTTTTCTGTTTTTCCAATTTTTTCTTTAAAACTTTCTGGAACTTCTCTTGATATTTCTTTTTCAAAGAGACTATCTTTTCTTTCTCTTCTGGAGATAAAGTCTCAAAAATTAATCCGTCAGTTATTTTTTGATTTACTTCAGTATCTAACTTCTTTGAGGAAATAGAAGTATTTTGAAGAGAATAACTACTTCCTATAAGGATAAACCCCAATAACAGTATAAATAATCGTCTTCTCATCTCTCCTCCTTTCTTCCACTTATTTAGACGAAAGAAAGCCACAAAAAGTTTACTTCAAAAACTTGCCTTTTCAACCTACGAGATTGAACTAAGGAATGTAGAAATAGTTTACAAAAAATAAGTCTTCATTTTAAAAAAACAATAACTTACACAAAAATTGCAGCGTGAGTTTATATGTAAGTTAAAAATCAATTATATTTGCCGAAAATAATCACACCCGCCGGGTGGGTAAAAAGGTGGACAACTTGCATTATCAATTCAGGAAAGATAATCCATTATAGAGAAAAAATGAGTTCCTCGGCAATTTGAATGGCATTTAAAGCGGCGCCTTTTCTTAAGTTATCTGCCACCGACCAGAGCCAGAAACAATTCTTATTAAACATATCTTTTCTCAGACGAGAAACATAAACTAAATCTGTCCCCTCTACATCCAAAGGAAGAGGATATTCATCTTCTAAAAATTTTACTCCTTCAGATTTATATAAAATCTCTTTTATCCCTTCCAAATCTATATCTTTGATTGTCTCAAAATAAATCGCTTCACAGTGAGAGGTAAAGGTGGGAACCCTTACACAGGTAGCCGAAATCTTGATTGAAGAATCTTCTAAAATCTTATGTGTCTCTTTTATTACTTTCCATTCCTCAGTTGTATAATTCTCCTCTTTAAAAGTACCGATTTGGGGGATAACATTAAAAGCAATCTGATGACCAAAAACAGGAAATTTCTCTTTTAATTTTTTATCTATTTTATCAAACTCTTTATCTTTATTTTTCTCTACAATTTTTTTACTCTCCTCCCACAGAGTTAAAGCAGCTTTTCTTCCTGCTCCAGAGGTTGCCTGGAAACTGGTCAAAATTATCCTTTTTAATCCTACCTCTTTATAAATTCCGGCTAAACTGACAATCATCTGAATAGTTGTGCAATTAGGATTGGCGATTAATCCTTTATGAGTAAAAATTTTCTCCCGGTTTACCTCAGGAACAACCAAAGGCACACCTTCTTTAAGACGAAAATCAGAACCATTATCTATCACTACCGCACCTTCCTCAATAAATTTATGAGCATATAAGCAAGAGGCGCCTTTCTCACCTTCAGTTCCGGCAAAAAGAGCAATATCAATATGAGAAAAATTCTCCTTATCTATTGCTTCTACCTGATATTTTTCTCCATCAACTTCTATAGTTCGAGAAGAGCGAGCAAAAACTTTTAAATCATTAATTGGAAAATTTCTCTCTTTCAAAATCCGCAAAATCTCAACCCCTACCGCACCCACCCCAATTACAGCAACATTAAATCTTCTCATTATTCTTTCCTATAGTTTTCTCTATAAATTCCAACACTTCCTCTATACTTACGGGTTTACTTTCTTTTATTTTATTTTTATAATGCAAGTGATAAGGAAAAGTTTTAATCTCTTTATGATATGGAGCATTATCCCATCTATAAAGTAACTTCCCTTCTTTATCTTGCCAATGATAAGAGTAAAGAAACTCTTCCTTATCCACATATTCTCTTATAAAAAGTATACTTTTGTCAGAAAATATCACTTTCATTTTAATATAATAAAATGCTTCTCCTTGTTTAAAATCTAATAAAGAATAATCCTTTACAAATTTTTTCTTTTTAAGTAATTTTAATATTTTGTACAGCATCTATTTCTTTAATCTTATTTTTTAATTCTTTTTTCTTAGTTTCGTATGCCTTCCATTCTAAATAGTCATCCCACCATAAAAATTTTTCTTTTCTCTGCTTCTTCATTTTTTTCTCAAAATTTTTAAAAGACATCTTATATTTTTTTTCAAAAAACTTAATTTTCTCCTCCAAATAAACTAATTCTGAATAAATTTTAAATTTTTCATATTCTTTTATCTCCTCTTGAGAAATCTTTAAAACCTTCATCAAATCCTCCTTTTCCTCTTTCTCCTACAACATCTTTACTACTAAATCCCCTACCTCTTGAGTTGTATATCCCATCTTTCCTGCCGATAAACTCTTCAATTTCTCTCTTACCACTCTTTTGACTGCTTCCTCAACCTGTAAAGAAGCCTCTTTTTCTCCTAAAAAATCAAGCATTAAAGAAAGAGCACAAATTGCCGCTAAAGGATTAATTACATTCTTCCCTGTATATTTGGGAGCACTTCCTCCAATCGGTTCAAACATAGATACACCTTCTGGATTTATATTTGCACCACAAGCTATCCCTAAACCTCCCTGAATTATTGCTCCCAAATCAGTAATAATATCCCCAAACATATTATCCGTCACAATTACATCAAACCACTCAGGATTTTTTACCATCCACATACAGATAGCATCAACATGGGCATAGTCTTTTTCAATATCCGGATAGTCTCTACCTACTTTATAAAAAACCCTCTCCCATAAATCAAAAGCATAAGTTAAAACATTTGTCTTGCCACACAATGTTACTTTTTTCTTCTTATTTCTTTTGCGTGCATATTCAAAAGCAAATCTCACCACACGCTCTACACCTTTATAAGTATTGATACTTTCCTGAATCGCTATCTCATCAGGTGTATCTTTTTTAAAAAATCCTCCTGCTCCACAATAAAGACCTTCAGTATTTTCTCTTATCACCACAAAATCTACATCCTCTTCTTTTTTGTCCTTTAAAGGACAGAATCTGGCATCGTAAAGAATAACTGGTCTTAAATTTACATATTGATCAAAGTGAAATCTTAATTTTAAAAGAATGCCTTTTTCTAAAATTCCCGGTTTTACTCGTGGATCTCCTATTGCTCCCAGATAAATAGCGTTAAAGCCGGCTAATTCTTTTAAAACAGACTCTGGCAAAACTTCTCCTGTCTTTAAAAAACGTTCTGCCCCTAAATCATAAATGACCTTCTCATAAGAAAAGTTAAATTTTTGAGAAACTGCCTCTAAAACCTTAAGTCCTTCTTTAATTACCTCAGGTCCTGTTCCATCTCCAGGAATCACAGCAATTTTATACTTCATTAACCTCCTCCTTAGCAAATAAAATATTATTTTTGTTTATGCAAATAAAATCCGTTTTAAAAATGAGTTCGTCCTTTTGATTGTAAATCTCCACATTATTCAAAGGGAAGAAAAAATGTTTATAAGAATTTAAATAATCCATAAGGCGAAATCCTTCCCGAAGAGAAGCCTCCCCTTTTATTTTTAATCCCTCCTCCATAAAAATCATGACTTTTTTTCTTTTTTCAACCATTTTTTCTCCTTTCTTTAATCCACTTAACTAATCCTCCGCTTTTGATAATCTCCTGCATAAATGAAGGAAAAGACTCACAACTATATTCTTCGTTTTTAGAAAGATTAAATACTTTACCTTCTGATAAATCTACTTTTAAAAAATCTCCTTCCTCTATTCTATCAGTCTCTTTCAAAATAAGAATAGGAAGCCCTATATTAATTGCATTGCGATAAAAAATACGGGCAAAACTTTTAGCAATTACGACTGATACCTTGCAGCCTTTAATCGCTAAAGGAGCATGTTCTCTGCTTGATCCACAACCAAAATTTTTCCCAGCAACAATAATATCTCCACTCTTTACTTTTTTAGAAAAATCGGGCATTATATTCTCCATACAGTGCTTTCCTAAATAATCATGGTCTTGAGAATTTAAATATTTTGCTGCAATTATATCATCAGTATTAATATTATCACCAAATTTATGAACTTTTCCCTCAAAAATCATAAAACCTCACCTGGATGAGCTATTCTTCCTTTTATTGCTGAAGCAGCAGCAACAAGAGGTGAGCAAAGATAAACTTTACTTTCTGGATGACCCATTCTTCCTATAAAATTCCTATTTGTTGTTACCAAAGCCACCTCATGCTTGTCCAAAACTCCAAAATGCCCCCCTAAACAGGGACCACAGTTAGGAGGGCAAATCACAAAACCAGCTTCAAGAAAAACTTTAATAATTCCTTTTTGGAGAGCCTGTTTATAAATTAAAGGAGTTGCTGGAATCAATATTGCCCGAATACCTTTTTTCACTTTTTTACCTCGCAGAACTTTGGCAGCGTCTTTTAAATCAGAAAGTCGACCATTTGTGCAGGAACCAACAAATACTTGATTAATTTCTACATTCCTTAATTCATTGACAGGCTTTACATTCTGAGGAAGATGAGGCACAGCCACTTGAGGATCTAACTTACTTACATCTATCTCTATAATATCTTCATATTGAGCATTTTTATCTGATTTTAATCTTTTTAAATCTACCTTAAATCTTTTAAATCTTTCCAAATATTTCAAAGTCTTCTCATCGGGCTCAAAAATTCCTGTTTTTGCTCCTGCTTCAACTGCCATATTGCAAATTGTAAATCTTTCCTCAACTGTTAGTTTGTTTACCATTTTATCATGAAACTCCATCACTTTATATAATGCTCCATCAACACCAATCTTTCCAATGGTATATAAAATTAAATCCTTTGCTCTAACCCATCTATTTCTTTTTCCTTTATAAATAAACTTAATCACTTTTGGCACTTTCAGCCAAACTTTTCCTTCATACATCGCGCAGGCTAAATCTGTTGAACCTACACCGAAAGCGGCACATCCTAAAGCTCCCAAAGTAGATGTATGAGAATCTGCCCCAATAATTAAACTTCCTGGTTTTATAAATCCTTTCTCTACTAAAAAGACATGTTCTATTCCACTTTGATTTATATCATAAAAATTTACTTTAAATTTTTGAGCAAATTCTTTCAGTATCTTTACATTATTTGCTGATCTTATATCTTTGGCAGGCAAAAAATGATCACAGACAAAAGCAATTTTTTTAGGATTAAATACTGAAGAGAATCCAGCTTCTTTAAAAATCTTTACTGCTAAAGGAGCGGTAACATCATTACCAAAACAGAAATCTACCTTAGCATATATAAAATTTTCTAATTTTTTTTTCTCTGTATGAAAAAGTAAAATTTTCTCTATTAAAGTTAGACCCACCGGTAATTAGGAATTATTCTAAAGGTTTAATCGCTAATGTTGCGTTGTGCCCACCAAACCCTAAGGAATTTGATAAAGCTGCTTTTATATTTACCTCTTTTGCCTGATTAGGAGTATAATTTAAGTCACACTCTGGATCTGGATTCTCATAGTTTATTGTAGGAGGTATAATTTTATTCTTTAAAGCTAAACAAATTATAATAAACTCAATCGCTCCTGCTGCTCCCAAGGTATGACCCATCATAGATTTTGTAGAACTTATCCATAATCTTTTTGCATAATCACCAAAAGCTTTCTTTATTGCTTCCGTTTCAACTTTATCATTTAAAGGGGTGGAGGTTCCGTGGGCATTAATATAAATATTACCATCCAAAGATATTTCTGCTTCCTTTGCTGCCAGCTCCATTGCTTTTGCGGGGGCTTCTGCATCTGGGGAGGGAGCAGTTATATGATAAGCATCACAGGTGGCAGCATAACCGGCTACTTCTGCATAAATAGGAGCTCCTCTCCTCAAAGCAAACTCTAACTCCTCCAAAATCACTATTCCACAACCTTCGGCAATAACAAAACCATCTCTTTCCTTATCAAAAGGACGGGAAGCACGTTCTGGTTCCTCATTTCTTGTAGATAAAGCTTTTAGGCTACAGAACCCAGCAACTCCTAAAGGAGTAATACAGGCCTCAGTCCCTCCACAAATCATTACATCAGCTTTATTCTCTTTAATCGCTCTATATGCTTCTCCAATCGCATGTGCTCCTGAAGCACAGGCAGTAACCGTGCAAAAATTTATTCCTTTGATATTAAAACGAATTGCTACACATCCGGCTGCTTCATTGGTAATAAGCATAGGAATAAGAAAAGGAGAAACCCGTGATGGTCCTTTTTCTAAAAGATTTTTATGCTCTTTTTCTACTGTTTCTAAACTCCCAATACCTGAGCCAATGATTACTCCTATCCGATAAGGATCTATCTTTTCTAAATTTAAAGAACTCTCTTCTAAAGCTTCATGAGTAGAGACAATAGCAAACTGGACAAAACGAGGTGTTCTTTTTAACTCTTTAGAAGAAAAAAAAGATGAGGGATCAAAATCTCTTACTTCTCCTGCAATCTGGGAGTCAAAACCGGAAGGGTCAAATTGAGTAATCTTTTTAATCCCACTTTTTCCTCTAATAAGACTTTCCCAAAATGCATCTTTACCAATACCTACAGGAGAAACAACTCCGCACCCCGTAACAACAACTCGCCTCATTTTTCAAAGAACTTTTTAGCTTTCTTTCTCCTTCACCTTATTTTCAATATACTGTATTGCCTCACCTACCGTGGAAATTTTTTCCGCATCCTCATCGGGTATCTCTATCCCAAATTCCTCCTCCAGTGCCATAACAATCTCAACTGTATCTAAGGAATCTGCTCCTAAATCATCAACAAAAGAGCTTTCTGGTCTAATCTCTTCTTTCTTTACCCCCAACTGTTCAGCAATTATCTCTTTTACCCTTTCCTCAATGTTATTCATTCCCCAACCTCCTTCTTTATACTAACCCACCATCAACTACAAAAACTTGTCCGGTAACATAACTTGCTAATGAAGAGGCTAAAAATAAAACTACCCCAGCTACCTCTTGAGGTTTTCCGAATCTTTTTAAAGCAATATCTTCCAGCATTTTATTTTTAATTTTCTCAGGTAAATCTTGAGTCATCTTTGTCATTATAAATCCGGGGGCAACTGCATTAACACGAATATTTCTTGAGCCTACCTCCCGAGCTACACTTTTAGTAAAAGCAATCAAACCTGCTTTAGATGCAGCATAATTTGCCTGCCCAATATTTCCTCTCAATCCAATTATAGAAGATATATTAATTATTACTCCTTCTTTCTGTTTTAACATAAATTTAATCACTGCTTTAGTGCAGTTAAAGGCTCCTTTTAAATTCACTGCTAATACCTTATCCCATTCTTCCTCTGACAATCGCAAAATAATATTATCTTTTGTAATCCCTGCATTGTTAACTAATATATCAACTCGTGAATGTTTGTCAATAACTTTCTTAACCGTATCCTCTACTTGAGAAAAATCTGTTACATCAACTAAAAAAGAATCTACCAAAGAATAGGAAGAAAGCTCTTTTTGTGTTTCGGCTAACACCTCTTCTTTAACATCAAAAATAACTATCTTGGCTTTTCTTCTCGCAAATTCTTCAGAGATTGATTTTCCAATTCCCTGTGCGCCTCCGGTAACAATTATTACTTTGTCTTTAAAATCCAAATCCATTTCCTCCTCCTTCTAAATCTTTAACCTTTTCAATATTCACCACCTTTACCTGAGGATTTATCTTCTTTATCAAACCTCGCAAAATGCGAGAAGGACCCACTTCAAAAAAGATTTTTACCCCTTCTTTTATCATAAACTCTATACATTTTTGCCAAAGTACCGGATGCGTTAGTTGATTTAAAAGAGATTCCTTAATTAAAGAAGGCTCTTTTACAGGTTTTGCTAAGAAATTACTTACTATAGGAGGATGAGCCTGTCTAAATGTAAGTTTCTCTATAATCTTTTCTAAGTCTTTTTTTGCTGGCTCCATAAAAGGGGAATGAAACCCACCTGAGACTTTAAGCTCTACTACTTTTCTTCCTTTCTCCTGCATCCTTTTTCTCACCTCTTCTTTTCTATCTTTGCTTACAGAAATTACTACCTGTTGAGGAGAATTTAAATTAGAGATATAAAAATCACTATTTTTTTCCTTCTTTAAATCCTCTTCTTTAACCCCAATTATAGCCAGCATTGAGGAAGGATTAATTCTTGAGGCTTTCTGCATTGCTTTGGCTCTTTCTTTAACTAAAATAAGTGTATCTTTAAAATCTAAAACACCACTGGCATATAAAGCAGTATATTCTCCCAAACTAAGTCCAGAAAAATAAGAAAAATTTTTTATATCTTTGAATTTTTCTTTAAAAACTTCAAAAATTGCTATAGAAGTAACAACAATTGCTAACTGCTGAATCTCCGTATCCTTAAGCTTTTCTTCCGGTCCTGAAAAACAAAAAGAGGAAATACTAAATCCTAAAATTTCATCTGCTTCATGAAAAATTTCCTTTGCTTGAGGAAATTCTTCAAAAAAATCATACCCCATTCCTACATATTGAGAACCCTGCCCAGGAAAAATAATTGCTCTTTTTACTCCCTCCATCTTATCACACAACTACCCCAGACTAACCCTCCACCAAAAGCATCAAGCACAACAATATCATCCTTTTTAATTCTTTTCTCTTCCCACGCCTCACATAAAGCAACTGCTGTTGAGGCAGAAGACATATTCCCATAATGCTCAATATTTACATAAACTTTTTCCTGAGGAACCCCTAATCTTTTTGCTACTGCATCAATAATTCTTTTATTTGCCTGATGAGGAATTAAATAAGATATATCCTGTGAAGAAAGACCTGCCTTTTCTAAAGCCTTCTCTGCTGATTCTACCATTACTCTTACTGCAATCCTAAAAAGCTCATTTCCTTTCATTTTAATATAATGAAGTCTTTTTTTTACAGTCTCATAAGTCGCAGGAGCGCGTGAACCTCCTGCAGGAAGAATTAATAAATCTGCCTGTGAACCATCTGATCCCAGATACGCACTCATAATACCTTCTTTTTCTGAAGGAACTAAAACCGCTGCTCCTGCTCCGTCACCAAACAAAACACAAGTAGAACGATCCTGCCAGTCAGTAATTGAACTTAAAACCTCACTTCCCACAACCAATGCATTTTTATAAAAGCCAGTTTTTAAAAAGTTCCAAGCACAAACTAAAGCATACACAAATCCAGCACAAGCGCCAGAAATATCAAAACAGGCTGCTTTATAAGCTTTAAGTTCATGCTGCAGGAAACAGGCGGTTGAGGGAAATTGACAGTCAGGAGTAATTGTAGCTACAATAATTAATTCTACATCCTTGGGCTTTATTTGCGCTCTTTTTAAAGCCTGAAGTGAGGCTTTTTTTGCCAAAAAAGAGGCAGGAGTATTTTTCTCTACAATGTGTCTCGTCTTTATTCCTGTGCGCGTAGTTATCCACTCATCAGAAGTATCCACTATCTTTTCTAAATCAAAATTAGTAAGAATCTTGGGAGGTAAATATTTTCCTAATCCTATTATTTTTGCTGAATTCATCAAGCCTCCTTTTTATCTCTTCATTAAGATGACGCATCAGTTCTTTTTCTGCTACTTTAATTGCATTTTTAACTGCATAAGCAGAAGAACGACCATGCCCGATGATTACTATTCCATCTACTCCTAAAAGAGGAGCTCCTCCGTATTCAGCATAATCAGTGATTTTCTTAAATCTTTTGAGGTTTCTTTTAATAAATATCAGTCCTAATTTTCCTAAAAAATCTTTTTTTAAACTTCCTAATAAAAACTTACCCATTGCTTCGG